>CAYHFV010000050.1:0-5891 GCA_964356055.1 uncultured Candidatus Saccharibacteria bacterium | reverse complement strand
GGAAATGGAACAGACGGGCCGGTGGGAGCAGGTGCGGCATCTCGTCATCTTCCCCATGTACCGCGAGACCGCAGCGGTCGTCCGGGAGAGCTTCCGGGCGCTCGCCGCATCGAACTACCCGAAGGAGCGGCTCCTCGTCGTTCTCGCGACGGAAGAGCGCGGCGGTCACGCGGATGTGGAGACGGCGGCGGCGCTCGCCGCCGAATTCGGGCCGCAGTTTGGCGCCTTCATTGTCACTGTTCATCCGGCGGAGATTCCCGGAGAGCTGCCCGGGAAGGGCTCCAACGAAACATGGGCGGCGAAGGTGGCGCAGCGCGAGCTCGTCGACCGGCGGCAGATCCCCTACGACGACGTGCTGGTCTCGGTGTTCGACATCGATACCCGCATTGCGCCGGAGTACTTCGGTATCCTGACGCACCGATTTCTCACCGCGCCGCACCCCCTGCGTTCGAGCTACCAGCCCACGCCGCTCTTCACGAATAACGCGTACGCGGTGTCGCTCTTTGCCCGCCTCATCGGCTTTTCGGCGACCTTCTGGCAGCTCATGCAGCAGGGGAGGCCTGAACAGCTCGTGACGTTCTCGTCCCACGCCCTGCCCTTCCGCGCGCTCGTCGAGGTCGGATTCTGGCAGACCGACATTGTGTCCGAGGATTCGCGCATCTTTTTCCAGTGTCTCGTCCACTACCGTGGCGATTGGAGAACGGTGCCGATTGTCTACCCGGTGTTCATGGATGCGGTAACCGGACACTCGTTCTTTGGAGGATTGCGGAATCTCTACCGCCAGCAGCGGCGGTGGGCGTGGGGTGTCGAGAATTTTGCCTACGTTGTTGATGCGTTCCGAAAAACGCCGGGGATCCCCAAAAAAACGAAGCGATTCTGGATTCTCCGGACCTTCGACGGTTTTTTCGCGTGGTCCACGAGCTCCTTCGTCATCTTCTTTTTCGGCTGGCTCCCGAACCTCCTGGGCGATGCCACGTTTCGGGTTTCGGTGCTTTCGTACAACCTGCCTCGCGTGACCGGAACCCTCCTGAATTTAAGTTCCTTGGGCATCGTGGTCTCGGCGGCGCTCGCGCTTGTGCTCATGCCGCGGGGAACGCAACGGGTACGGTGGTACCGGTATGTTGCCTACCTAATCCAGTGGCTCCTCATGCCCCTCACTTTCATCGTGTTCGGGAGCATTCCTGCGCTTGAAGCGCAAACCCGGCTCATGCTGGGCGGTCGGTTCCGGCTCGGATTCTGGAAGACCCCGAAGCGAGCAACGAATACCTGAGCGGTCCCATGCTCCCGTTAAAGATGTAAGCGTGCGTACGACAAGGATTATGCTGCTACCCACCATTACCACCGCGCGGTCAGCGGTTGTCTCGCCGCCACCTCTCTAACGAGATGCGCGAACACGTGTTTCGAGCAGTGGTACTTTCCCGCCGCCCCCGCGGCTGGGACGTTCTCGCGGACCTTTTGACCGAAGAACTCGGGCGGATTGAGGCGCTCGCGGTCGGCGGGGCCCGCCCGCTCTCTCGGCTCGCGCCCCATCTCGATTTTCTGAACCTGGTCTCAGTGCGCATCGTCGCGAAAAATCGGGCGGTGCTCGCTGATGCGGTGACGCTCGACCGCTTCGCGCCGCTCCGCGCGGAACGCGCCTCGCTCGCCCGCGGGCTCGAGCTCGCGGCGCTCGTGCGCGCGCTCTCCCCAGTCGCGGTTCCCGACGCGCGTCTATGGGACCACGTTCTCTCGTCGCTTTCAGCGCGGCGCGTCCGACTTAACGAGACTGCGCGCCTCCTGGGGTACGATCCGAGCGGCGCCCGGTGTACGGTGTGCGGTGGCGCCGCCCCGAGCTATCTTCTTACCGCGACGCACGAATTCGTGTGCGCGCGGTGCCGTGTGCAAGTGGGGAAAAATGCGGTAGTATGTATAACGTAAGAACGATGCGCCGTTGCCCAAGCTGGTATGTCACTCGACGATCTCGAACGACAACTGTATGCTCGATCGTTTGATGCCGCGAAACGCGTTCGCGGCGGTACAAAATTGCCCGACACCCCGCCGGACGACACCTCCGCGAGCACGCCGCCCCCCTCTTCCGTTCGTGAGCAGTGGAATGAAGAAGCGGCCGAGAGTGGGAAGCCCCCGCTCTCATTCACGAAAAAACTCCTCTTCGTCGTGCTCGGCCTCGTTGTCGTCGGCCTCGTAGGCGGCGGCATTGTGTACTTCGCGCTCTCGAATCGGGTTGAGGGCGATGTGACAGTTTCAATCGATGGTTCCGATCGCCTCTACCGCGGGGTTCCGTTCGAGATCGTCGTCGGCGTTTCGAACCAGCGAGAGGCGGTGCTCCGCTCGGCAACCCTTTCGCTCACCCTGCCTCCCGGGCTCATCTCCGTAGGCGGCGTGGGCTCCGTAGGAGCGCTCGTCTCCGAGCCGATCGGAGATGTCGGCACCGGCATTCTCACTCAGAAAACGTTCAAACTTTTGCCGATCGGCGACGTTCGCTCGGTCCAGAACATCGTCGCGAATCTTTCCTACAGTCTCGGCGGCCGCGGGCGATTCGAAGTATCCGAGTCGCGCGAAGTGTTCATCGAACAATCGGCGATCTCTCTCGAGGTGAAACAGCTCGACAAAGTGCTCTCCGGCTCGACCTTCACGGTCGAGGCAGAATACACGAACGTCTCGGGCTTCGATTTCCCCGAGGTGTCGATCGAGGCGCGGTACCCGTCCACGTTCAAGTTCAAATCGGCGAACATCGCGCCCGATTTATCGAACAGCGGGTGGCGGCTCGGGACGCTCAAGGCGGGGTCGCGCGGGACGCTCGCGATCACCGGGAGCGTCGAGGGCCCCGAAGATGCCCGCTACGGTATTCCGCTCACCCTCTCGGTGAACTTCGTGGGGCAGCCGTACCCCTTGATTGAAAAGACGGCGGACATCGTCATGGCCCCCTCTCCCATCACCATCAACGTGTCGGTGAACGGAACCCCCGAATACGTGGCGCGAGTCGGCGATCAGCTCGTCTACGCGGTGGAGTACCGGAACACGAGCGGCATTGCGCTCGCCGATGTCGTCATCCGTGCGAACGTGGTCGGCGAGGTAGTGAACCCGGCAACCGTCGCGACCGACGGCCAGTTCGATTCGTCGACGAACACGATCCTCTGGAACGCTTCGAATATCCCGACGCTCCGGCTTTTGGACCCCGGGAGCGGCGGCGCGGTATCGATTGCGGTGAACCTCAAGCCGACCTTCCCGATACGGCGCCTCTCGGATAAGAACTTCGTCGTGAAATTCTCGGTCACTATCGATTCTCCCTCGGTGCCGTTCTATCTGACCGCTTCGAAGACATCCGCGACGAAGACGGTCGAGACGAAGGTGGGCGGCGCGCTCGCAGTCGACGCGCAAGCCTTCTATCGCGACTTTGGGGCGGCGATCGTGAACACCGGAACGCTCCCTCCGAAGGTGGGGGTGCCGACCGAGTACACGATTCACTGGGTGCTTGTAAACGGCGCGACGGACATGAAGGATGCCCGCCTTTCCGCGTTCCTCCGCAGCGGGGTCGTCTGGACGGGACAGGTGAAGACGAACACCGCGACAGTGCCCTCGTGGAACGAGCGGACGCAGGAAGTAGTATGGGCGATCGACAAGGTCCCGGCGACGAAAGGGACGCTCGGCGAGCCCCTTGAGGCGATTTTCCAGGTGCGCGCGGTCCCGAGTCTCACGCACGCGGGGAAGTACCAGCCGCTCATGGGTCCTACGACCTTAACCGCCCTCGACGAGTTCACCGGCCTCTCGGTCGAATCGTCCGACAGCGAGCTCACGACCGCGCTTCCGGACGACCCGACGGTGGGACAGGCGGCCGGGACGGTCGTGCAATAGGAAGTTCAAATATCAAAGATCAAAATGAAAAAAGAAAAGCACAATACAGGCACGCTTGAGAAAGTGGTGGCGCTCGCGAAAAGGCGCGGATTCGTCTACCCCGGGAGCGAGATCTACGGCGGACTCGCCGGCTTCTACGACTGGGGTCACCTCGGCGTGAAACTCGTGTGGAACATTGAGTGGGCGTGGTGGCGCGATACCGTGCAGCTCCGCGACGATGTGGTGGGGCTCGACGCCGCCCTTGTCATGCACCCGAAGGCGTGGGAGGCGTCGGGGCACGTTTCCGGTTTTTCTGACCCACTCATTGAATGTAAGAATTGTAATAAGAGGTATAGAATTGACGAACTGGCTGATGCGGATTTGGAACGGTACATCAAAAAAACTCTTTCCGGTATTGAACAATCGAATAATCTCAAAGGAAAGGGTATCGAGGAAGAATTTATTCCACGGAAGCTTGCTGGAATTTCTTGTCAAAATTGTAGCACCAGAGGTAACTGGTCGTTGCCGAAGCAGTTCAACCTGATGTTCAAGACGCACGTGGGGCCGGCCGAGGACACCGCCTCGCTTGCGTATCTCCGGCCCGAGACAGCAGGCGGCATCTTCGTGAATTTTAAGAACATTCTCGATTCGAACCGGCTCAAGGTCCCCTTCGGCATCGCCCAGATCGGCAAGGCGTTCCGGAACGAGATCAATCCGCGCGATTTCATCTTTCGCACTCGTGAGTTCAGACAGATGGAGCTCGAGTACTTTGTGAAGCCGGACGAAGACGAGAAGTACTTCGATGAGTGGGTCGAGCGCCGCTTCGCGTGGTATTCCTCGATCGGCCTTACGAACGTCCGAAAGCGGGAACAGGAGAAAGAGGAACGCGCCCATTATTCGAAGGCGACCGTAGACATTGAATACCAGTTCCCGTTCTCCGCCCAAGGCGGATCCGCCTCTGGTGGAGGGTGGCAGGAGATCGAGGGGATCGCGAACCGCGGCGACTTCGACCTCTCGGCGCACGCAAAGGCGTCGGGGAGGGACCTTTCCTACTTCGATGAGGCGACGAAGGAACGCTTCGTTCCCTATGTCATCGAACCCTCGGCGGGCGTTGAGCGCATCGCGCTCGCGCTCCTGTGCGACGCCTACCGCGAGGAGGGGGACCGCGTGATCCTGAAGTTCCACCCGAAAATCGCGCCCGTCAAAGCGGCGGTCTTTCCTCTCCTTCAAAACAAGCCCGACCTCGTGGGGAAGGCGCGCGAGATCTACGACGACCTGAAGCAGGAGTGGGCGGTCGCCTGGGACGACCGCGGGAACATCGGCAAGCGGTACTACGCGCAGGACGAGATCGGCACGCCGTTCTGCATCACGGTGGACTTCGATTCACTCGAGAATCCGCCGACTGGCGGAGACGTCACCGTCCGTGACCGCGATTCGATGAAGCAGGAACGGGTGAAGATCTCCGAACTTCGTTCGTATCTGAAAGAGAGAATCGGTTAAGGGAAAACTGCTCCGCCGGATGCGGGGCGGTTTTTTGTTTGCGGTTTCGCCACTCCTGCCGTATCATTTTCGTACTATGCATGAATTCGACCGATACATCTTGCCGAACGGCACCCGCATCATCCTCGTCCCGCAGGCGGGGAGCGTCGCGACCACCGTCGCGGTTTTGGTCGAAGCCGGCTCAAAGTACGAAACGAAGGAGATAAACGGCCTCTCGCATTTTTTGGAGCACATGTGTTTCAAGGGGACGACGAAGCGCCCTCGGCCACTCGACATCGCCTCCGAGCTCGACGGCCTCGGCGCGACCTACAACGCCTTCACGAGCCAGGAGTACACGAGCTATTTCGCGAAGGTGAAGAACGACGAATTCCGCCGCGTGCTGGATATCGTAACCGACCTCTACCTCCATCCGACCTTCAACGCGGAGGAGATAGAAAAGGAGAAAGGCGTCATTGTTGAGGAAATCAATATGTACGAAGATCTGCCCCAGCGGAAGGTGGGCGAGCTTTTTATGGAGCTCGTCTACGGCGACCAGCCGGCCGGTTGGAGCATTGCCGGCC
>CAYHFV010000049.1:0-5901 GCA_964356055.1 uncultured Candidatus Saccharibacteria bacterium | reverse complement strand
GTCGAGCGCACCGCGTTCCAGTTCGGATCGACGCGGCTCTCGTTCGAAACGCTCTACCTTTTAATCATCATCGTGCTCGCGGTCGTACTCGTGGGACTCATCCTCTACGTCGTGTTCCATGCGACTGCCGCCCGCCGCAAGCACTTCGCCTTCATGAAAGAGGTGCGGGAGGCGGAGGAATCGATCCGGCGGGGATTCGCGGTGCTCCGGCGCGACATCGAGGCAGAACTCGCGGTCGTGCGAAAAGCAAAGCTCTCGAAGGAGCTTTCGGAGGAGGAACGGGTGCGCGAAACCCAGCTCGTGAAGGATCTCGAGTGGGTCGAGCGCTACATCGGCAAGGAGGTGTGGGATGTGGAGCGGGCGGAATCCTGACGCCACCATCAAGAATTAAAAATCAGGCATCAAAGTGACAATATAAAGTTCAGAATTTCCCATTTTAATTTTTCAATTTTTTAATGCCGGTTTCCCGCGAATGAAAAACACGCCCGCGAGGCTCCCGCCCACAAGGTCGAGCGCGAGGTCTCCGAGCGTGTCGGCGTACGTCTGCCCGGTACCGGGAGCGGCGTGTCCCAGAAGCACCGAGAGGCTTGAAACGCCGAACTCGAAGAATTCCCAAAGCACGCCGATGAGCGCGACGAACGCGACGAGGAACAGCACCCGCGTTGCGCGATCGCGATCCTCAAAGAAGGCGCCGCGCGCGTAAGAACCGTAAAAGAAAAGGAGGAGGGTTCCGATCCAGAACCCCCCGAGGAGATGCAGGGGAATGTCGAAGTCAGCGCGGGCTTCATAGAATCCTCCGAAAGCGCCCCCCATATGGAGCGTAAGAATGAGAAACGTCGAGAGGACGGTGGCAATCCGAATGTTTTTTCCCATGGCTGGTATGGTATACTAAATGTGTTCGACGGAAAGGTCGATAATTTACTACACCATAGCATAGCTGTATGGTCATTCAAGATTGGACGGCAGTCGTGGTGAAGTCACTACAGGATCTCTGGGTGAGCGTGGTCGGCGCGCTCGGCAACATCATCGGGGCGCTCATCGTGCTCATCGTCGGTCTCGTGGTTGCCGCGGGGCTTGGAGCCGTCGTGGAGCGCGTGGTGAACATCGTGAAGCTCGACAAGGCGCTCGTGAGCCTGGGGCTCAAGGAGTACTTTGAGCGCGCCGGGATCCAGATCAACAGCGGCAAGTTCCTGGGACGGTTGGTCTACTGGTTCCTGGTAGTCGTCTTCCTTATCGCCGCGACCGACATTCTCGGCTTCTACTCGCTCTCGTCCTTCATTCGCGAGGCGCTGCTCTACGTCCCGAACGTGGTCGTTGCGGTGCTCATTATGGTCGCATCGTTCCTCCTTGGGAATTTCCTGCGTCACCTCGTCCGCGCCTCGGTGAAGAGTGCCAGACTCCACGCGCCGAACTTTTTGAGTTCGCTCACGTGGTGGTCGGTGATCATCTTCGGGTTCCTGACCGCGCTCTCCCAGCTCGGCATCGCCGTATCGATCATCAATGCGATCGTGACCGGTCTCGTGGCGATGCTCGCCTTGGCAGGCGGCATCGCGTTCGGAATGGGCGGCAGGGAGTATGCCGCGCATCTCGTGAACCGGTTCCGTGAGAACATTGAGAATCGGTAGCGGTTGGTAACTGGCAAGCGGTAACGAGCAACCCCGTCCCGACATCTGTCGGGACGGGGTTGCGTTTTTGGCGGGTGGTGTGCTACCCTCTCTTTACTAGTGATGAGCTCCTCGCGTTTTTCTTCTCATTATGTTCGCAATTATTGAGACTGGAGGAAAGCAGTACCGCGCCGAAACGGGAAAGCGCCTCGTGGTCGAGACGCTTTCGGGAAACGCGGGCGACCGCGTGACGTTTGAGCGAGTGCTCCTCGTTTCGGGCGGAAAGGAAACGCGCATCGGCGCGCCCTACCTTCCGAAAGCGAGTGTCGATGCCGTGGTGCTCCGGCAGTTCCGCGGCGACCGCGCGATCGTCTTCCGCTACCACTCAAAGACGCGGTATCGGAAGTTCAAGACGCACCGCCAGCCGCTCACGGAGGTGGAGATCACAAAAATCAACTAGGAGACAGGAATCGGGAGCGAGTCGCACCACCACCGCCTCGAGGCGGTTTTTTTTGACCATGTATTTTTATCCCGTTAGAAGCAGAATACCCCGTAGCTTGCTGCGGGGATGAATGCTCATCTAATCGTATAGCGAACACGGGGTTTAATACTCCGTGTGAGCTTCTAACGGGATTTATCGAGCGTCTAATTCCTAGCGCCTAGCTCCTTCTTTTCAGTGCGCTTCCCAGCGTTTCCTCGTCCGCAAACTCAATCTCCCCGCCGGTGGGGATTCCGCGCCCGATGCGGGTAATTTTTTCCGCGCGCCCCTTCAGTTCCTGGGCGACCACACTTGCGAAAAGATCGCCTAAGGCGTTCAGTCCCACCGCCACGACGAGTTCGGTTGCCCGCCCCCCGAGCTCGGTGTCAATCAGTTTTTTCAGGCCATCGAGGCGGGCACGGAGCTCGGGAGTGAGCGTGCCCCGTTCGGGGAGTTCTCCGACGAGGAAGTAGGTGCCGCGGAACTGCCGAGTCCGCTCGATTGAGATGAGATCGGTCTCGCGCTCGACTAAGGCGATCGTCCCGCGGTCGCGGGCCGCGTCCGTGCACACGGCGCAGCGGTCGGCGGTGCGCGCTTTCGGGAACGAACACCGGGGGCAGCGGTCGAGCGTCGCGAGTCCCGATACGGCGTCAACAACCTCGGCGAGCGCCGGCGCATCGAGGTGCGCGAGGTAGAAGGCGAGGCGAGTCGCGAGGCGGGGGCCGACTGCCGGAAACCGGGCAAACCGGTCGATGAATTTTTGGAGACGTTCGGGAACCATGGGGGAGGGATTAGCCATTAGGAATTAGCCACCAGTGAGAAGCATCATCAGAGCGCTATTGGCTGGGGGTCAATTCCCGCTCTTCCGTGTGTTTCGTGTCGATCGTCCGGAAACTCACCTTTTCGGGATCGAAACGGAGCTGAAAGGCGCCGAGCGGTCCGTTGCGGTGTTTGGCAATAATGATGTCGACGAGATTTTGTTCCTCCTCGGGTATGTCGAGATTACCGCGGTCCTTGCGGTTTAGAAAAATGACCACATCCGCGTCCTGCTCGAGCGAGCCGGACTCGCGGAGGTCGGAGAGGCGGGGAATTTTCACCTCGCGCTGTTCCACGCCGCGGGAGAGCTGGGAAATGGCGATGACGGGGACCTTGAGCTCGCGGGCGAGCGACTTCAGTCCCCGCGAGATCTCCGTCACCTGAGCCACAATGTTGTCGCTCCCGGTCCGCGGCTGGATGAGCTGGAGGTAGTCGACGATGAGGAGCTCGAGCCCGTGCTCGAGTTGGAGGCGGCGGGCCATCGAACGGAGCTGGAGCACGTTTGGGGAGGGAGTATCATCGATGAAAATCGGCGATTTTGAGAGCTCATCCAGCGCCTGCTGGATGAGCGAAAACTCGAGTTCGTCGTCCGAGAGTTTCCCGGTCCGGAGATGCCAGAGAGGGACCTGCGCCTGGCTCGCGATCAAGCGGTCGATGACCTGGTCGCGTGACATTTCGAGCGAGAAGATGCCGACCGGCCGCCCCTGGAGCGCCACCTGGCGGGCGATATCGAGCGCGAACGCCGTCTTTCCGAATGACGGCCGCGCGCCGATGATGATGAGATCGGACGGCTGGAACCCGGCGAGGTACTGGTCGAGTTTCGGAAAGTGCGTCGGGACGCCGCGGGCTGCCCCTTTCTCGCCGCGGTGCAGCCGCTCGAGCCGCTCGTACGCCTGCGGGAGTTCCTCGCGGATGTGGGTGAACCGTTGCGGCCGCGAGCGCTGGGAAATGGCGAACACCCGTTGCTCGACCGAGTCGATCAGGATATCGAAATCGCGCTGGTCCGTGGCGCTCTCGTTGATTTCCGACGATGCTTCGATGAGATCACGGCGCACCCGCTTCTCCTTCACTATGTTCGCGTATTCCTGGATGTGCGCCGATGTCGGAACCGCCGCGACGAGCTCGGCCAAGTAGTCGCTCCCGCCAATCTCCTTGAAGTATTTCTTCCCCTTCAGCACATTTGAGATAGTCAGGATGTCGACCGGCTGGCCTTTCTCAAAGAGATCGAGGACGCAGTCGTAGATTTTTTGGTGGGTGGGATGGTAGAAATCGGTCGACTCCAAAAAATCCGCGACCCGCACGATCGCGTGCTTATCAATGAGGAGCGCCCCGAGAACGGAACGCTCAGCGTCGAGGTCCTGCGGGGGGAGTTTCGCTGATGTTAGTGTTGCCATGGGGACGGACGAAGGGGCCGAGCGGCGTATCGTCCACCTCATATCCTAGCGTGCGGATTCGCTTCCGCAAGTCATCTGCGTGGGCAAACTGTTTACGCTTCCTGAATAACTCCCGCTCTTCGGCGAGCCGCTTCACTTCGAGGGGGATGACGGCCGCCGCGCGCGGTGCGGCAGAACGGTCGAGACGGAGCCCCAGCACTTTATCGAATGTCTTGATGAGCGATTTTTTCTGCGCGGGAGAGAGCGCCTTGCTTTTGACGGCTTTCCAGGCGATCGCGAGGGCCCGGGGCGTATTCAGGTCGTCATCCAACGCGCTCGCGAACTCTTCTTTGAGCGCCTCGGTTTCTTTTACCGAACCTGCACTCCGGGGTTTCTTTCCCGCATCCGCAAAAGCACTCCGGAGGTTCGAGAGACCCTTCTCGGCGCCCGCGAGCGCCTCCCAGGTGAAATTGAGCGGCGACCGGTAGTGCACCGAAAGAACAAGGTAGCGGTAGGAGAGCGGATCGAATCCCTTCTCCCGGAGCGTCGTGAGCGTAATGAAATTTCCGGCCGACTTCCCCATGCGCGCGCGGTCGATCACGAGAAACTCCCCGTGCATCCAGTAGCGCGCGAGCGGCGTGCCGAACGCTCCCTCTGACTGCGCGATCTCGTTCGTGTGGTGCACCGAAATATGGTCGATGCCTCCGGTGTGTATATCGAAGGGTTGCCCGAGTACGGATGAGGAGATCGCGGAACACTCGATGTGCCAGCCGGGGAACCCCTCGCCCCACGGCGAGGGCCAGCGCATCACGTGGTGCTTGAAACGGCCGACGAGTTTGAACCAGAGCACAAAATCGTGCGGATCCCGTTTCGAGGGATCCTCCACGACCTCGGCGCGTACCGCGGTCTCTTTCGTCTCGAGCTTTTGGCGAGAGAGCGCCGTGTATGTCTTGAATTTCGAAACGTCGAAGTACACTGCGGTCGGCGTCTCGTACGCGTACCCATTCTTGAACAGGCGTTTGATAATCGCAATCTGTTCGGGGATGCAGCCGGTGGCAGGTTTCACGATGCGCGGTTTTTTTATGTGCAGTGCCGCGAGGTCGTCAAAGAACGCGTCCGTGTAGAATTTCGCGATGTCCCACACCGATCGTCTTTCTTTTTCCGCCTCCTTTTCGAGCTTATCCTCGCCGGTGTCCGCGTCGGACGTGAGGTGTCCCACGTCCGTGATGTTCATCGCTCGTTTCACGCGGTATCCTTCGAACTCGAATGCGCGCTCGAGCACGTCCTCGAAGAGGTAGGTCCGGAGGTTTCCGATGTGTGCGTAGTTGTACACGGTCGGTCCGCAGGTGTAGAGACCGACTCGCCCCGCGCGGAGGGGACGGAACTCCTCCTTCCGGCGAGTGAGTGTGTTGTACAGGCGCATAGTAATTAGCCACTAGCCATTAGCCACTAGTGTCACGGTGAACTCTTTGTGCGATGCAAGCATTGCGATTTGATCTATTGGCTAGTGGCCATTCGCTAACGACGAGCACCCCGTTAGATACAGGAACGGTGCTCGCGTGAGCGGTTCGACGTTTGGTGAGGTAGTATCACGTTTCATAACCGTTTAATTATCAGGTATCTAACGGGG
>CAYHFV010000048.1:0-6018 GCA_964356055.1 uncultured Candidatus Saccharibacteria bacterium | reverse complement strand
CTCTCGGGGGAGCGCCGCGAGGATGCGGTTCACCTGCGGCGCGAATCCCATGTCGCACATCCGGTCCGCCTCGTCGAGCACAAAGACGGCAACATCCGCGAGCGAGAGGGTCCGCTGCTCAAGGTGGTCCAAAAGCCGGCCGGGGGTCGCGATGATGATGCGCGGATTCCGGCGGAGCGCTTCCACCTGGGCGCGCAGTGAACTCCCGCCGATGAGGAGCGCTGTCCGGGCGGCGGATGAGTGCCCGAACTTCTGGTACACCTCGTCCACCTGCATCGCGAGCTCGCGGGTGGGCAGGACCACGAGCCCTTTGCCGCGCACCTGTTCGAGCCGCTGGAGCATCGGGATGGCAAACGCGAGGGTCTTCCCCGTCCCCGTCTGCGCGATGCCGATCAAATCCGTGCCCGCAAGTGCTGTAGGGATCGCCCGGGCCTGGATGGGGGTTGGAACGGTGAACCGGAACCGGGTGAGCGCCTCGAGGAAGTTCGGGGCAATGCCGAGACCGTAGAAACTCGGGTGCGGTTTCTCGTCGTGGGTATGTATCATATTTCCGCTCATCCTATCATATGCCGACCCGATAGGTGCTTTCTCGCCTACGGTCTATCGCGAGGATGAAGATATCTTTCTTGCTCCTCGTGAATATGATCCGCAAATCGCCTTTCCGGACCCGAAAAACGTCCTGGTACCCCTTCAGCTTCTTGATGTCCAACCCGCGCCAACGCAAAGAAACGACCTCTTCGATTAAGCGCTCGAGTACTTTTCTTTCCTCCTTGCTGAACTTAGAGAGGAGTTTCTTAAGACTTGGCATTCAGCTTGCGGAGCCCCCGGAGGATTTCTCGCGCGGATACGCCATCTCTATGTATGGTCGTAAAATCAACGACTCGCTCCCACATTTCCTCATCATCAGGTGGGGAGATTTTAAGGACCGGTTTTGAGCGGCGAACCACAATAAAGGATTTGCCCTTTTTCACCTCGGCGATGTAACTCTCAATATCCTCCCGTAATTCCTTGAGACCGACGATAGCGTTTTTCATGGTTCAATTTCACTCACCATGACCGGTTCGACTGAGCTCACCGTCGAAGTCCTGAGTATGTCGAAATGGGTCATATACCGGAAGTTTATCTTAAGATAAACCTTGCGTCAAGGGGCTGTGTGGATGGGGTATAAAAATAACACCGATGAAATCGGGGTTATTTTGCCAGGGTGCCTAACGGGAGTTTCACTGCTCTCCCTCCCCACGCGTGGGAAGGGATGCGCTTTCAAGACCCTCGGTCTTGAATCCGTCCGCCAGCCGGCGGACTCATTCCGACTCGGGAGACCAGGTGTTCTCCCGACCCCACTCCTCATTCAACTCCCGTAGTTACCGCAGGAACCAAAACGCCCCGACGCAAGGCCGGAGCGTTCTGGTTTTGGGTCCCCTAGTAGAGCGTGTTAGAACCTATCTTCTTACAACCTTGTAAGCGACGACAACGAGAAAGGCGCCGCACGATGAACCGTGGGCGCCTTCTTGAAAACTTAGTACTCGTTGAAACCAGGAACCAAGAGAACCTTGAGATCCTCACAGTATGTCTGGCTTCCCTCGCCGACTCCTTCCTGCCTGATCCGCGCAATAACTACTACTTCCTTTCCATGAAGAAGTGAGAGGTTCTTCCGGGTGAGACCTTTCATGTCAGAATTCAGATATGAAACCGTCGTCGTGGACGTGATGAGTCCGAACACTGTCCCGGCCATTCCTCCACTCTGAGTTTTGTGCATGATCGAGAAGCTCGGTACTGTCTTCCCTGTCTTGTAGTCATACTCAGTGAGCTTATAATCGAACGTTCCTCGATCGCCGGTAGTGAATACCTCGACCGGTTCCTTTTCCTTCTTGCTTTCCTGAGCGGACGCGACGAAGACAAAACTGAGAGCCACAACGAGTGACATGATGAGTGTTTTCACTGCAACCTCCTATAGGTGATGTAAATGGAATCGAACTTTTCAGCTAATGGTATTGTAGCATATAGACGCAATATTGTCAAATCTCGCTCGAACCTAAAATACCTCGCTCTGTTCTAGCAATTTTGGAGTCATTCCCCTTAGGGTGCCTAACGGGAGTTTCACTGCTCTCCCTCCCCACGCGTGGGAAGGGATGCGCTTTCAAGACCCTCGGTCTTGAATCCGTCCGCCAGCCGGCGGACTCATTCCGACTCGGGAGACCAGGTGTTCTCCCGACCCCACTCCTCATTCAACTCCCGTAGTTACCGCAGGAACCAAAACGCCCCGACGCAAGGCCGGAGCGTTCTGGTTTTGGGTGCCTAACGGGAGTTGAACCCGTGTCAAGAGCTCCACAAGCTCCTGTGTTACCGTTACACCATAGGCACCATCAGCCTCAATCGTACCACCCTTCACTCGTGCGTCAATTCCGACGCTCCGCCCCGCGGAGATCGGAACCCCGACTTGCTCCGATAGCAACATCGGGGCCGATTAGCTCGATCGCCGGCGGCGTTTCTTCTCCCCGTGCCGCTTCTTCACCTCGATGCGCCGCTCCGCGGCGCCGCGCGTCGGCGCGGTCGGGATGCGCAACTTAGGCACGACGAGTGCCTCGGCAATGAGCGCGTTCAGGTGCGCCATCGCCTGTTTCTTGTTCTGCATTTGAAAGCGCTCGCCGTCGCGCACGACCTCGAGCTCACCGCGATGATTGATGTGCCGCGCGAGGCGCGCGCGGATACGGCGTTTCTCTTCCGCGGTCAACGGCAGATTCTCGATTTTCACCCACATCTGCACTTTCGTGGAGCGCCGGTTCGTACGCTGACCCCCGGGACCACCCGAGCGAACCGTTTTGAACCGAACAATTTTTTCATCCACACGCATAGATAAAACTCTAAATTCTAAACCCTGTACCAATCCAAATAGCTAAGTGTCTAAAGCCGTTTTGTGTGTTGCGTTTGCGATTTTGAGATTGATTAGTAATTAGAAATTAGGATTTAGGAATTCTCACGCTCCGCGGGAGCCGTGCTATCATTGTAGAGCATCGCCGCGCATGAACAATCCGCTCGATATTCTGGGAGGGCTTGTGCTCCAATACCCGGCCTGGACGCATGCCATTCTCGCCGCGGGCATTATCCTTCAGGGAGAGATTACCATTTTCGTCGCCGTCTACCTCATCGTGAACGGCGACCTCGCCTGGGGAGATTTCTTCCGGGCAACGGTGACCACGCTCGTTGCAGCCGAGATTTTCATCTACCTGCTCGCCCGGCTCCTGCGCGACACCCGTTTCGGGTGGCGATTCTACCGCAAGTGGAAATCGAATCGCCGCGTCCAGATCTACACCCACTACCTCCGGGAGAACATGAAGAAGCTCTTCGTCGCCGCGAAGTTCCTCCCCGGCACAAACCTCATCATTCTTCTCCTCACGGGCTGGTCGCGGGTGCGCCTCGGCACCTTCCTCGCCTCGTACTTCGTGAGCCTCGGTCTCTGGTTCGGGAGTATGACCCTCGTCGCCTACGTTCTCATGTCGGAGCTCCATTACCTGAAGTCGGCAGAGATTTTCCGCGAGGTCGAGATCGCGATCGGCGTCATCGTCGTCCTCATCATCATAGGCGAACACCTGTTCCGGAAACGGCTCCGGAAGGCCGCCCGGTTCGATGTGGACGCCGAGATCGAAGAGGATCCCTTCGCTCCGAACAAAAATCCCCCGGCTTAGCGTCGGGGGACTTTCAGCTGGTAGGTGCCGGGAGGAACGGCATCGGTAACGAACTGCGGGTTCAGGAGCTTGAATTCGAGCGCCGGAACGCCGAAGGACCGGGCGAGCGCGGTCACGGTGGTCGCTCGCTTCACCGAGTGGCGCACCACCTCGAATTCGATGACTCTCGCTCCGCGGCGGCTGAACGCGTACCGCTCGGGATGTTCCATGATAAGCTTCACGGCGATGAGCTTGTACACGTAGTCCATCGTCTCCGCGGGGAGAATGAGATTGAAGTACGAGGAATCGCCCTGCCGCTCCATCGCGCCGCCGATCCGGTTCACGCCCGCGTTGTACGCCGCCACCGTCAGGAACCAGTCGCCGAACCGCCCGTGCTCGCGGGCGAGCTTCTGGAGCGCCGCGTCGGTCGAACGCTCGAAGTCGCGGCGCTCGTCGACGTGCGCGCTCATCGTGAGTCGCTCCCGCCGGCCCGCCGACCGGATAAACTGCCACATCCCGACCGCCTTTGCCCGCGAACGGGCGGTTGATCGAAATTCGGATTCCACGACCGGGATGTAGCGGAGGTCGCGGGGGAGCCCCCGCGCCGCCGTCATGCTGTCGATGTAGGGAAAGTAGAACGGAGCCTCGCGGAGGTAGGCGTCGATACGCTGCCGATTCGCGCGCACCCGCGTGAACGAGGCAAGCGTTTCCTCGAGCCGCTGCGCCACCCACCACTCCTCGAGCGGCACCCGCTCGAGGCAGAAGCGCACGGTATCGGGAACGTACGGGTAGTTCAGGAGCTCGAATTGGACCGAGAGATCCTGAAGGTCTACCCGCACGCGCTCAAGCTCTTGCTGGAGCAGGGTAGAGATACTGTCAGATGGGGTCGCGGTCGAATCGCGCGCGTCGCTCGGGCCGCACCCCGGTCCGCACCACAACGCCGCGAGCAGGAGTAGCCGTTTCGGAACGGTTCTCATGTCCGTCCTCCTTTTTGTTTATGAAATGAGTTCTCCTCTCAGGATAGGAGAATCGCAGACGGGCTACAAGAGCCGATTGATCTTCGCTGTGAGGACCCCACACCGAAACGAGCATTGCTTTCTGCGGCTGCCGCCGGAAAAGGAGTTCCGGATGCTCGTGTGGTGACGGGGCAGGTAAAGTCGTTACGGAAATAGCTGATTGATTTTTGCGGCTAATATAAAATCATTCTCTGATAATCCATTCGCGGCGTGCGTCCAAAGTTCGATCGTCACCTTTCCGTAGGAAACGTGCAGGTCGGGATGGTGCCCTTCAGCCTCGGCGATGTCCGCTACCTTGTTCACGAACGCCATCGTCTCCTTAAAGTCGGGAAAGGTGAACTCGCGGGAGAGCTTCTTCGAATCCGGTGAAACCGTCCATCCCAGAACGCCCGCTTTGTAGCGGTTCACCTCCTCGGGCGAGAGAGCCGGCATTGCGCCCTCGCACGGCACGCAGTGTTTTTGGGTCAGGTCCATTGGGTTATTGTAACAAAAAGAAACGGCATCCGAAGATGCTTTTTGTTTGACATACAACATAAGAATCTCACATCGACCTAAGGTCCAGTTTTTTGCTTCTAAAATAAATAATCAAAACAGTAACTAACGAAAAAACCAATCCACTAAGCGCCATCAAAAAGAATTCGACAATGGTAAGTCCCGCTAATTCACACCTCGAACAAACCATAAAGTTATATAGACTTATTAACCCAGCAACGAGGGTCGACATCACCACGCTCCTAACATACGACCTTCTAAATTTTATCCTCTCGTGCTTCGAGCGTGCTATAAAATAATCTCTCACGCAAAGGTATAGAATTAGGGACGGTACTACAAAATAAACGATAAAACTAAAGTCCGCCGTTAGATCTAAACCAGTGCTGCTGATAATAAATTTATGTATCTCATAAAGTTTTCCAGTTCCAAGTAAAATTATAAAAAGACTGAGAATCGTCAGAAGAAGTACGAGCCCTCCCAATACTGTTAAGATTCTCCTCTCTCTTTTTTCCATAGTACTTTTATAAAGCCTTTAATCCAGTTCGGTTGGATATATCGCACTCTTCAATATAATAATACCTTATCTTCACTCGTGCCGCGGGGGTGAATCGAACACCCGACGCCAGCCTCTTCCAAGGCCAACTTGGACTATCTCATCTCCCCGTAGGGAGTCGGGCGCTGGTGCGAGATTATTGTTGGGACTCACTCGCTAGTCTCTACACCTTCTCCGCTACTCCGCCAGCTGGCGGACCCTGCGGAGCTTGGCTCGGGATTGTCGAATACATAGTAGTACCCGGGTTCCCCCGAATTCACCCGATTTTTCAATCCGCCTCTCGGCGGAAAGCCCC
>CAYHFV010000047.1:0-6138 GCA_964356055.1 uncultured Candidatus Saccharibacteria bacterium | reverse complement strand
CCCGGGGGGCGGGCGGGGGGGGCCGCCCCCCCCGCCGGGGGCCCGACCGCCGAGATGCCGTGGGGGGGGGGGGTCCCGCCGGGGGGGCCCGCCCCCACGACCGCGCCGCGGAGAACGAGGTTGTTGGCCTCGGTCGCCGACCCCGTGAAAACGACTTCGCGGAATCCGCCGGCTGGCGGAGCACCGAGGTGGCGCGCCACCAGTTCCCGGGCGCGGTCCAAGGCCGCCTGCGCCGCCTGGCCTTCCGCGTGGAGCGAGTTCGGATTCCCGAACTCTTCGGTGAAGTACGGTTCCATCGCCCGATACGCCTCAGGGTCAAGCGGCACCGCGGCGGCATAGTCAAGGTAGATACGGTTCATACAGCAATCTTTATTGTACGGGTAATACACTTGCTGTTACCACATGCTGCAGCACTACCCGAGCATTTGACAATATCATATAGACATGTTAATATCGGACCAGTAACTAATCGGAGGTGTTATATGAAATCTACGAAAGAAGGAGAAGAAGAGGCGGAATTGGCGCGTTTGAAGTGGCAACATTGGAAACGGCTTCTCTATTCACCGCGATGAATGGAAAACGCTCGCGAGCATATCCTCCCCCGGCTATGGATTGGGATCGGTCCATGTCGTTGCGTGGAGAGAAGGCAAGGTCGCGATCGTCAAAAATAAAGAACGGCTACTTCAGAACGGCAGGGTAAAACCAGCGGGGTGGGGTCTTCCAAGCGGAAGAATTCGGGAAGGCGAGACATCCTTCGAAGCGGCGGCGCGCGAACTCCGAGAAGAACGGAATATTTTCTCGGCGGAGATCGAATCCACACCGATTGATGTAACAGTCAAATCGAACGGACACATCGGCGTGACCTTTACGGCGTTCGTCGATCCTTTTGAAGAGATTAGAGAACCCGTCTTTGATCCCGATGGAGGTGTCACGGACGGGGCGTTCATCGACCCTCTCACCGATCTTGAGGAACGCAACGGACGCTTTTACTTCCAGGGCGAGCTGTTTTACAGCACGCACCGAACACTCATATTCATGAGTGTAGATCCGACGGGTATTCTTACAAGATAGGGGAAAAAATCCCCCAGCTGACGACTGGGGGTTTTTGTTTTAATCCGGCGTGCTTTATTTATCCCTCCGCTCGCTCGTCCATGGGTTCTTCCCGTTTTCCCGCAATCGAGATCGCGCCGAGCTTCTGAAAATTGATCTTCCGAAGTATGAAGAGAATGGTGGTGAGCCCCGCGGTCGCGAATCCCGCGAGCGTGAGAAGGCCGATACCCGAGAGCACCCCGATCGCCGCCGCAAACCAGACGGTTCCCGCGGTCGTGAGACCGCGCACCCGCATCTCCTGCTTCACGATAATGCCGGCACCGAGGAACCCAATACCGACGACGATATTTGCGATGATAGTAAGAAAACCGCTGTTTCGTGCGATCGTGTCCGCAAGGTTTTCCGGCGAGAGCGCGATGAGGTACGGCAGTGTGACTCCGGCGATCGAGAAGAGCGCCGCGCCCGCCGCGACCGTAATGTCGGTCCGGAGCCCCGCCTCTTTACCCGCGCACTCCCGCTCGAGGCCGATGACCCCTCCGAGCACGATCGCGACCGCGAACCGGATGAGCATGTCTTCTAACGTGAGCATAGGTGGTGCTACGATGGAACCCTGTCTTCTGTGTCCTGCTCGCTCGTCGACCATTTTTCACGCAGATCTTCCATGACCATTCCGTAGAGCGGCGCAATCTCCAGGAATGCCTGCTTCCCGAGCGCGTGCTCTACCGCCGAGCCGAGCATCTTGTTCACATCAAAAACCAGGTTCGATGACTGTTCGCTACGCATAAGGGCCTGAATTGAAATGGCAACCGCCGAGAGGGCGGCTTCAAGAGTCTCCAGCCGGATCCGAAAATCAATGGTGCCCCATTGTTTCTCATCCCTCAAGGTTTCGTACGCTTGGGTCATCCAGTCCTCATTATGCAAAAGCTGGACGATCTCGCCGATCTCACCCGCCGCCTCTTTCTTCTCAATCTCGCGGAGGCCGTGCTCAAGTTTCTCGACGATCTGTTCCGCCGCGCGCGCGTCTGCAGTCCTCAAAATCTCCCGTGCCGCCTCAACGGTCGGATCGTGTAACTCTTCCCCTTCCGCGGGGAGCGTTTCCTTAAATTCCGGCGGCATGCTGGTATACCCGGTACTCCTACAGTATAGCGTTATCGCCGACACCGCGCACCCACCGTACACAATGCACTACTCGTAGTGGGGGTGCTCCTCATGGACGCCAGAGTAGTGGTTCGCGTATCGCGCGAGCGCAAAGAGGGCGGAGGAGAGGCGGTTCATAAAGGCGAGGAGCGGCTGACGGAGCGGGGTGAGCGCGGAGAGGACTGATACGGCGCGCTCGGCGCGGCGGGCGACCGTGCGGGCAAGGTCAAGCCGCGCCGCAAGCTCGGTGCCGCCGGGGACGACGAATGAGTGGAGCGGCGGGAGAAGGGCGTCAACGCGGCGGATGAGCGCCTCGAGGACCCGCACGTGCGCGTCTGCAACCTGCGGCGGCGCGCCCTTGGGCGAGCCGAACGCGAGCGCGGCGATCTCCGCCTGCGCCGTAAAGAGCGCCTGCTGCATATCGAGGAGTTCGTGCTCGGGGACGAGGTCGCCCGCGCGGTGGGCGGGGAACGCCCGCGCCGCTTCGGTGCGGGCGAGGCCGAGGTATGAGTTCACCTCATCGAGCGCGCCGAGTACCACGAGGTACGCGTGGTGCTTCGAGACCGCGCGACTTCCGACGCGGGAACGCCCGTCATCTCCCCGACCGGTGAAAAAAGGGGTCTTCATACGCGTCTGTGCCCTCTGGTATACCCGAGGCTGGATCAAAAGGAAAGCCCCGCCTCGGGCGGGGCTTGCGCGGATCATCCTCTCGCGCTAGAGATTCTGGAGTTCCTGGTCGATGCTCTGGAGTTCCTGGTCGAGCGCACCGAGATCGATGCTCTCGAGTGAGTCGTTGATAGAGGCGGTTGAGTCGCTTGGAACCGCCATGGCGGGCGCCTGTGGAGCGGTCGGAATCAGATCCAAGCTCACTGGCGTCGCCGACCGGGAGAACATCCACCAGAGGATGCCCACGACGACGAGCGCGACGATGACAAGAACGGTGATCGCCGTTCCTCGTCCCATCGTCCTTTTCTCCGTCGCAGGCTGCGGGGAAACCGGTCTTTGACCCATTGGCGGGTACGGTGACCCGGAGGGCGGCATCGGTGATTGTGGGGTGTCCATAGTAAAATAATGGGTGGTTTAAAACCTCGATGAGCGCCGTTCGGTTACGGCGTGCTCGTAGTGGTTGAGGTGGGCGTCGGCGGTTCGACCTCGTAGTCGTCGACGCGCGGGATCCCTGCGAGCGCGACCGCGGCGGCATGGACCGCGTCCCGAGCCGTTTGCACAAGCGCGCGCACCGCTTTCAGATCGGATTCGAGCGCCTGCTTCGCCGCGGCAACGTCAGCGCGGGCAGTTGATTCATCCGTGAGGTTCACCGGGTAGGTCTTCCCCGCCTGTACAGTGATAGCGGCGCGGGCGGCGGCAATGGCGCTCTCGGCCGAGACGATGGCGCTCCGAACCGCGGCGATGTCAACGCCGTGCGCGGCGGCCTTGTCGGCGCGCGAGCTCACGCGTTCAAGCACGTCCTCAATGTGGTCGATATTTTCGGTAAACCGTTCAATCATCCGGCGGTTCACCTCTTCCAAGCCGTTCGCGAGCCGTAGGACGATCTGGCGCTTCCGCTCGTCGCGGAACCGTTCGAGCCGCTGCTTCAACTCCTCCCGCGTGGCCTCAATCTGCTGTTTCACCGCCTCACGCTTCGCCTCGACGGCGGCTTTGAGCGCTTCACGCCGCTCCTCGATCCGATCTTTAAATTCTTCGCGCTTCGATTCGAGCTCACCGCGGAGCCGCTCGCGCGCGTCCTGAACTTCGGTACGCACATTCCCGCGAATGTCACGGACCTCCTCGCGGACATTCTGACGAACGTCGCGGATCTCCTCCCGAACATTCTGCCGGGCGTCCTGGATGTTCTCACGGATGTTCTGCCGAATCTCCGCCGGTTTGGGGCGAATCATCTGTGGGGTTGGCGTTTCCCCGGCGGGCGCGGGCGCTGCCGTCGTCGGCGCGTTCCCGTACTGCGCGAGCGCGGGCGCCGCAAGAACCGCGGAGAGCACCGCCAACACAATGAACCTTGGTATTGAGGTACTCACTGGTGTAAATAACAAACCGTGTCTTTGTATGACCTTTTGGGTACTTCAAGTATAGCGCAGAAGACGGCGAGAGGGCATGGTCGCTATCCACACCTATGTATAGGTGTGGAGGTAAACAAAAAGCCCCGATAAAAACCGGGGCTCTCACGGTTCTTCTCCCTCCTACATCTCAACCAGATGGCCATCAGGAGCATAAAGTACCCAAGCTGCGGGAGAACCTCTCTCGCAATATTTCTCGAGTAGAAGTAATCCGTTCGTTTTTGCCTCTTCGTCGGTATTAGCAAGCACGTAATCTTCCACGATATACGTCCCGCTCTCACCGTACATAGTTACAAAGAGTTGATATGCCACTGAGCGCAATCTTTTGAGAAACCCTTCAAATGCGGAATCGCTCAATGCATCTTGATTTTCTGCGGTGTTCGTTCCTTCCATGATAACCATCCTTATTTAGTTTTCTTCATGTGCTAACTAGATAAAAAATATATCCACATAAGCCTGCTTGTCAATTAGTGAGGGATTCTAACGTCCCGTCAGGGGTGCAAAAAATAATCCCGATAGAATCGGGGTTATTTTGCCAGGGTCCCCTAGTGGAGCCCGCCTCGGCGAGCCTCAGCGAGACGGGCATGTTAGAACCTGCCTAGCTTGGGTTTGAGACTACCCCACCACCCCGCTCACTATATTTCTGAAACAAAAAAACCGCCATTCGCATATGCTACTAGGCGGTCGGATGACAAGCGCTCACCGAAAGAAGCGTTTCTGGACATCGTACCAAATCGGTATCATGAAGAGGGTGAGAACGAGTGAAGCCAGAAAAGTGAAAAGTCCACCGACGATCAGCACTTGGAAAGGAAGGGGCGATTCCATGAGACTCTTCGCCTCGATGCTAAATATCCACTGCCACACGCTGGCGAGAATCATCCCGGAAAACATGACGGCAAGCGAAGACCAGACGAGCTTGATTCCGACATCCAACCTCGATTGCAGATCGGAGGGAATCTTATGGATCGTGAAGTTGTTGATGATGAACATCGGTGCCTCCTTTTGCTATTGAAATTAACGGGAATACTAACAACAAACTAGCACGTGAGTGCTATTTCGTCAAGTTCCCGCCGAAGGATTACTTGTGGTGATTTATACTGAGCCCGTCGAAGTAGCTTGTCGAACCAGAATCTGCTTATTACCGGCGGGGCGGACCGAAGCGGCGCCGGGGACCGCTGAACCGGCGGCCGGAAAAACCGTGGTGCGGGACATATCCACGGCCACCGGAGGGTCGGGCATGCGGCGCGAATCCGGAAGAACGCGCGGGGCCGCGGCTCGGGCGGCGGTGCGGCGCACGCCGGGGAAGCTCGTCCCGTTCGAGGGGACGGCGGCGGGAGGAACGGTCGGGCAGAAGTTCGGGAAGCGGCCGCTTCGGGAGCACAAACTTCACGAGCCGCTCGATGTCGCGGACGTCGCGGTGCTGTTCCGGCATGGCGAACGAGATAGCGCGTCCCGGAAGACCCGCCCGCCCGGTTCTGCCGATGCGGTGGACGTAGTCCTCCGGGTTCTGCGGCAGATCGTAGTTTAAGACGAGCTCGATGCCCTTCACGTCGATGCCGCGGGCGGCGATGTCGGTCGCCACGAGCACGCGGTACTTCCCCGACTTGAACCCCTCGAGCGCCTCGCGGCGCTGGTTCAAGGAACGGTTCGAATGGATCTCCGCGACGGTGTGCCCCATATCCCTCACGTCGCGGCAGATGCGCTTCGCCCCATACTTGGTGCGCGAGAACACGAGGACCGTGCCGTGGTAATCGTAGAGGAGTTTCTCCAAGAGCCGCGGTTTCTCTTCCTTCTTCACAATGAAAAGCTCGTGTTCGACCCGCTCCGCGGCGGTCCCAGAAGGGGCGATCTCGACGCGCACCGGGAGTTTCATGTAGATCGG
>CAYHFV010000046.1:0-6373 GCA_964356055.1 uncultured Candidatus Saccharibacteria bacterium | reverse complement strand
CTCGCGCGAGAGCTCTTCAATGACCGTGCGGGGCGCCTCGCCGCTGTTCGCGACGATGGCCGAGACCGGCGCCTCGAGCGCGCGCTTTAAAATGATCTGGGCTGCCGCCTTCACGGTGTTCTCCGTCACCTTCGGCAGACCCACGATCACATTGAAGAGCGCGATGCCGCCGCCGGGAACAATGCCCTCCTCCATTGCGGCGCGGGTCGCCGCGACTGCGTCCTCGACACGCTGCTTCAGTTCCTTCTGTGCGGCTTCCGTGGGCGCGCCCACTTTAATGACGGCGACGCCGCCCGAAAGCTTCCCGAGCCGTTCCTGTAGTTTCTCCTTGTCGAACTCGGAGTCGGTTTTCTTGATCTGGTTCTTCAGCTGTACCACGCGCTCGTCAATCGCCTTCCGATCGCCCTTCCCGCCCACAAGGGTCGTATTGTCCTTCGTCGAGACCACGCGGTGCGCGTGACCGAGATCGGCGAGCTCCACGAGGTCAAGCTTTTTCCCAAGATCGTCCGAGATGAAGGTTGCGCCCGTCACGATCGCGATATCCTGAAGCATCTCTTTTTTCCGGTCGCCGAAACCGGGAGCCTTAACCGCGAGCACCGAGAAAACGCCGCGGAGCTTATTTACGACCAGGGTCGCGAGCGCCTCGCCTTCGATCTCGTCCGCGACGATGACGAGCTCCTTTTTGCCGCTCTGGATGATCTTCTCGAGGAGCGGGAGCATCTCGTTCAAGGACGAAACTTTCTTGTCGGTTACGAGAAGATAGGGATCCTCGAGCACCGCCTCCATCCGCTCCTGATTCGTCACCATGTACTGGGAAACGTACCCGCGGTCGAACTGCATTCCTTGCACCTCTTCGTAAGAGTTGCCGATGGTGTTCGAATCCTCGATGGTTACGACACCCTCCTTCCCGACCTTCCCCATTACCTCGGCGATGAGCGAACCGATCTCGGCGTCCTTCGCGGAGAGGGTTGCCACCTCCTGGATTTTCCTCGCATCGTTAATGGATTCTTTTTGCGCCTCGAGTTCCTTAATGACCTCGCCGCTCGCGTGGCGGAGCTCCTCGGCGAGCTGGATGACGTTGAATCCCTTCTCACGAATGACCTTCTCGCCTTCGTCGATCATCGCGTGCGCGAGGATCACGGAAGTCGTCGTGCCGTCGCCCACGTTGTCGTTCGTCTTGTCGGCGGCCTGTTTGATGAAATCCGCCCCGAGGTTTTCGTACTTCCCCTCAAGTTCGATCTCTTTTGCGACCGTCACGCCATCGAAGGTGACCTGCGGCGCGCCGTACCCTTTCTCGACCACGACCGCGCGGCCTCGGGGACCCAGGGTCATCCGAACCGCGTCCGCGAGCGTATCAATGCCCTTCTTGAGGGCCGTTCGCGCCTCTTCGTTGAATTTGATTTGTTTTGCCATTTTTCTCTAAGAGCGAAGCGATTAGTTAGAAAAATGAGCACCCCGTTTTCATTTTGCCAACCAATTGTTTCACCAAGTAAATTTTTATATTGACCTTGTTATCTTCCGCGACCCGCGAGTGCCGAATAGGCACATCCCGATGGCGGGCGAAGCGGGTCGCCCCTGCATCACCCGCAAAATGGGAGTGGGGTCGCCATATTATATCGCGGGGTTCTCCCACTTCTTCTCTGGCAAGTTCCTGAGATAATCGGCCGCATTTTCTGCCTCAGATTTTCCATCCCCCATGATTGCTAAAATCTCGTCCTCGTCGACCAGGTAGAACTTCTTCTTGTCCTCTTCAATCTTCTTGTCCTCCGACCACGGCTTGTTGAAAAGGACCCGGTCGCCGATCTTGACCGACATGGGGAGCCGCTCCCCCTTTTCGGAGAGCTTCCCCGGACCGATTGAAACGACCGTACCTTTCGTCTGCTCCTTCTTCTCGACCGAGTCGGGGAGCACGATGCCCGACTTCGTCTTCTTCTCGTCGCTCTCTTCGAGCTCGATCAATACATGGTTTGAAAGTGGTTGTAATTTCATTGTGTTTTTGCGATTAGCACTCCCGACCTTTTGCTGCTAATGGCATCACCTATTATATTCGGCGCGGACGACCTGTCAACACCCTTCCTTAGCATGCCCGGAACACAAAAAACCCCGCGGCACGATTTGAGTCAAGAACTCGCCGCGAGTACAATAAATTCACCCCTCATGACCGAGATCCTCCGCACCTACCCTCCCGAGAGCCTCGTCGGCCGCGCCCTCGCGTTCGCGGAGGAAGCGCACCGCGGGGTCGCGCGGAAGAGTGGAGACCCGTACCTGACTCACTGTATCGCCGTCGCCTCGACGGTGCGCGAGTGGGGCCTCGACGAGGTGTCTATCGCGGCGGCGCTCCTCCACGACGTCGTCGAAGACACGACGATCACACTCAAGACCATCGCGTCGAAATTCGGCGAGGAGGTTGCCTCAATCGTCGACGGACTCACGAAGTTGAAGCGGCTCACCTACCCTACCGACGATCCGAACGTCGAGAATATCAGGAAGTTCGTTGTCTCGTTCTGCCGCGACCTGCGGGTTCTCCTCATAAAGCTCGCCGACCGGCTCCACAACATGCGGACGCTCGGGTCGCTCGACGAGGAACACCGGAACAAGATCGCGTGGGAAACGCTCGAAATCTATGCGCCGCTCGCCTATCGTCTCGGAATGCAGCGCCTCTCCGGAGAACTCGACGACCTCGCGTTCCCGTACGTCTACCCGGACGAGTACCGATGGCTCATCACCACCGTGAAGGATCCTTACGAGACTCGGCTCCGGTACGCGGAGGAGCTTGTGCCGGTGGTGCAGAAAGCGCTCGAATCGCACGGCGTCACTCTGGTTCGCATCGACGCACGGGCGAAGCGGTACTACAGCCTCTACCGGAAACTCCAGCGCCACGATATGGATCTCGAGAAGATCCACGACCTCGTCGCGCTCCGCGTCATCGTGAAAAACGTCGAAACGTGCTACGCCGCCCTCGGCGTCATTCACGGGCTCTGGGCGCCGCTCCCGAACCAGTTTGATGATTACATTGCCCGCCCGAAACCGAACGGGTACCGCTCGCTCCACACCACCGTCTTCGCGGAAAACCACACCATCACCGAATTCCAAATACGGACACAGGAAATGCATGAGGAGGCGGAGCTCGGCATCGCGGCGCACTGGGGGTACCAACAAATCAAAACCTCGAAACACCACGCGGCGCACTGGCGTGGGGTTACCGCGCGGCGCGAGCTTCTCTGGGTCGAGCAGCTCCGGAATTGGCAAAAAACGTTCGCAGACCATGACAAATTTGTCGAGTCAATCAAAACCGACTTCTTCAAGGACCGCATCTTCGTGGTCACGCCGCAGAATGATGTGGTTGACC
The DNA here is from genome assembly GCA_964356055.1 of uncultured Candidatus Saccharibacteria bacterium. Taxonomy (GTDB): domain Bacteria; phylum Patescibacteriota; class Minisyncoccia; order UBA6257; family GWB1-50-10; genus JAUSKB01. The sequence continues at coordinate 3,024 of CAYHFV010000046.1, read as the reverse complement.
TCCCGATCGGCTCGACGCCGGTCGATTTCGCCTACCGTATCCACTCCGACCTCGGCGACAGCTGTGTCGGTGCTAAAGTGAACGGAAAGATCGTCTCCCTTGACATCGAACTCCGCTCCGGCGACGTCGTGGAGATACTCTCCCAGCGCGGAAAAAAGCCCTCGGAAGGGTGGCTTTCGTTCATCAAAACCGAACTCGCCCGCAAGCACATTCGGAGCGCTCTCAAAACAAAAGCGACCGCACTTCGCCGCCGCACGCCGGGAACTATCGAGATCAAAATAACCAACCTTGACCGACCGGGCTACCTCGAAGAGGTCACCAGCACATTCGGGCACCAGAAAATCAACATCACATTCCTTGAGAGCAAAACCGACGCGCGGGGCGTCTTTTCGACCGTTATCGTACGCTCTCCGGAGATGCCAGCGGAGAAGCTCGAAAAACTCCTCGTCCGGCTCAAAAAAATCAAGGGAACCCGCGAGGTCGCCCGCCGGACAATCCGTTAACGTTCGTCGCTACCCACCAGCCGTTCGATGATCGCGCGCCACTCGTCGTCCGAAAAGAATTGGATGACAATCTTCCCCTTTCCGCCGCGGCGCACCACTTTCACCGGAGCGCCGATATCCTCTTCAAGTTTCCGCGTCCAGTAAGACGTTTCGGGGTCCGTTTCTGAACCGCGATGTTTCGCAGCCGACTCACGAAGCAGCGGTCCGCTCGTCTTCGCGGCAATGAGCTCCCCGAATGCCCGAAGCTGGGATGCCGCATCGGGGAAGGAGAGGAGCATTCGGGCTTGAGACTCGTTGAGAGCACGTCGTGCGAGCGCATCCTGAATGGGTAAGGGGAGGTTCAAAAGCCGCAGGGTGTTTGCGACCGATTCGCGGCTTTTTCCTACCCGTTCCGCAACCTCGCGCTGGGTGAGGCCGAATTCTTCCTGGAGACGCGCGTAGGCGCGAGCGGTCTCGAGCGGGTTCAAATCGCTCCGCTGAATGTTCTCGATAAGCGAGAGTTCGAGCTTCGATTGGTGCGTATCCACCTCTTTCACGATCGCCGGTATCCGTTCGAGACCAACAAGCTTCGACGCCTTGAGCCGCCGCTCGCCGGCGATGAGCTGGTACTCGACCTCTGTGCCCGACGGCGTCTCGCGCATCACCTTCGAAACGGAGATGGGTTGGATGATGCCAAAATTCCGGATGGAATCGGCGAGGTCGCGGAGCTCCTCGTCGTTGAACGCGTGGCGGGGCTGGTACGGGTTCGGCCGTATCTTCTCAACCTCGATTTGAAAAACGGATTCGCCACAGTGCGGCGTCTCCCGGTCGCGCCGATGCGGGTCGCGCGTCTCCGACCCGTTGGGCCGTACAACCCGGCGGGCGGCAGCCACCTGTCCCCGAAACGCATCGCGGTGCGGCCAGCCGTTGTCACGCTGTCGCGGGGGAGTGGGAGGCACGCGCGGCGGGGCACCCGCGGGCGGAGGCGGCGGGGTTGGAGCGCCGCTCTTCTTCGGTATGAGCGCCTCGAGTCCCTTTCCGAGCATACTCGTATTGTAAAGCATTCCACCCTACCCCGCACTACCCGACGCCGAGAGCGTACCAGTGGTATAAAAAACTAAAACAGAGGACGAGCACGGTCCTTTGGGAGAGCGGTTTCCTTCGGTTTAGAATTCCGGAAGTTTATCTGTGAAGAGAAAAAGAGCAAACCGGAATTACGAAGTGATCCACGTCCCTCCGAACCATGCGTTCCCCTCTGTTTTAGTAAAACGTACGCACGTTAGCCCGCGCGTCACTCCCGAGCGCACCGCCCGCAGTCTTGATCCGGCCGGACTCAGCGCCACGGTCGTTGCGTCGCTCATGACGAACGAACCGTGAACCATCATAGCATTCTCCGTTCCCCTGTCAAAGAGTGTGTGTGCCGTCCTCGGGCCGCATTTCCGGGCGGGTTGCCTCACTGTCCGCGGACGGCGGAGGCGCTTCGGGAGGAGGAGAGGGTACCCGCGGGTCCCGCGCGACGAGCTCCGCGGCGAGCCGCTCGTAGGCCGCGGCGCCCGGCGACTGCGGCGCGTAGAGCACCACCGGCCGCTGGAAGCTCGGCGATTCGGCAAGCGACACCGACCGCGGAATCTCCACGTCGAACACGTGGTGCGGGAAGCGGCGGCGCACCTCCCGGGCCACCTCGCGCGAGAGCTTCTCGCGCTTGTCGTACATCGTGAGCAACCCCCCGGCGACCGCGAGCGTATGCCCCAAGTTGGTCTTCACGAGATCAATCGTCGCGAGGAGCTGTCCCAACCCCTCGAGGCTCAAATATTCGCACTGGATGGGGACCAGTACCTCATCGGAGGCCACCAGGCCATTTATGGTGAGCAGGTTCAAACTCGGCCCCATGTCGATCAGCACGAACCGGTAGCGATCGCGAATGGAGTCAACAAACTGCCGCAGGAACCGTTCGCGGTCGGGAAGGGCCACGAGTTCCACAAGCGCGCCGGCGAGATCGGCCGAGGCCGGCATGAGCTCGAAATTCGTGAGGAACGTCGACTTCACGGCGCGCTCGTACGGCGTCCCCGTAAAGAGGACGTGGTAGACCGTCTCGTCGGGCGCGTGCGCGATCCCGAGCCCGAGTGTCGCGTTGAACTGCGGGTCGAAATCGATGAGGAGCGTCCGGTGGCCGGCGAGCGCGAGGTAGGCGCCGAGGTTCACCGCCGTCGTCGTCTTTCCCACGCCTCCTTTCTGGTTGAAGATCGCGATAACTCTCGCCATTGATTTTATTGAGAGAGCGTACCCTGAGCTTGTCGAAGGGTGACCCGTGCCATCCGCTTTACTCTACCGTTTTTCTGTGGCAGCATCAATTCGGAACGCCCGGGTGGCGGAATTGGCAGACGCGCAGGACTCAAAATCCTGTGATCGCAAGGTCATGTGGGTTCGATTCCCACCCCGGGCACCAGACAGGAAAAGTCAAGCGGTTTTGGTTCGCCTCGCTTCGTTCCGGCGGAAACCAAGGGCGCGGGGGGCGTGGGGGGGTTGGGGGGGGAATACCCCC
>CAYHFV010000045.1:0-6438 GCA_964356055.1 uncultured Candidatus Saccharibacteria bacterium | reverse complement strand
CCGATATCTTAGATTCCGCGCTCCTTCGGCCCGGCCGGTTCGACCGGCGCGTCGTGCTCGACATGCCCGACATCAAGGACCGCGAGGCGATCCTCACGATTCACACCAAAGGAAAACCGCTCGCGAAAGACGTCGGGCTGAAAACGGTCGCGGTGCGGACCCCGGGGTTCTCGGGCGCCGACCTCGCGAACCTCGCGAATGAGGCGGCGATCTTCGCCGCGCGCGAGGGACACGCGACGGTGAGCCAGGACGATCTCCTCTCCTCAATCGAGAAGGTGCTCTTGGGACCCGCGCGCAAGAGCCGCGTCATCTCCGAGAATGAGAAGAAAATCACCGCCTACCACGAGGCGGGGCACGCCTTGGTCGCCGCGACCCTGAAGCACGCCGACCCGGTCCACAAGGTCTCCATCGTCTCGCGCGGGATGGCGGGCGGCTACACCATCAAGCTCCCAACCGAGGAGCGGTGGCTCCGCACCCGCACCGAGTTCCTGACCGATCTCGCAGTCGCCTTCGGCGGCTACGCCGCAGAGCGGCTCGTCTTCAAAGACGTCACGACCGGCTCCTCCTCTGACATCCGCCAGGCGACCGACCTCGCCCACAAGCTCGTCACCCAGTACGGCATGAGCGAGACGCTCGGTCCACGCGCGTTCGGGAAAACGCAGGAACTCATCTTCCTGGGGCGCGAAATCTCAACCGAGAAGGATTACTCGGAGGAGGTCGGCGCACAGATCGACAGGGAGGTGAACGGTCTCATCCAGAAGTCGCTCACGGCCGCCCAGACCATCGTGAAAAGGTATCGGTCGCTCCTCGACAAAATCGCGGGGGCACTCATCGAGAAGGAAACGCTGGAGCGGGAGGAATTTTACAAAATCATAAAAAGTTCTAAACTGAAGCCGGTTTTGATTGCGTAGGATTTAGGAACTAGGAGTTAATGGGCCAGCCCCGTTAGAAATATAGTTTTGTTGTCCTGTTTGAATATCACCTTAAAATTGTGTACCGTGGTACAGTAAGGAACTTTTGATTTCCAGAAATTTCTAACGGGGCCAGTAGCTTAGCGGCTAAAGCAACGAGCTTATACCTCGTAGACCGATGGTTCGAGTCCATCCTGGCCCACAGGGGGCGGCTAGCTCAGTGGTTAGAGCGTTCGGTTTACACCCGAAAGGTCTGGGGTTCGAATCCCTAGCCGCCCACAAGAATTCAGTTCGCAGTTTCGTTCGAACATCGTCCAAGGCCCCAGCAGTTCGATTCTTATTAAACAAACGTATGTCAAAATCAGAATTCAACCCAGAGTTAAACCCGGAAGTTAAAAAGATCGTTCAAGAAAGGGTGCATCTTCGCGAGGACGTCATGCCGATACGCAGACAAATAGTAGATTCAGCTGAAAGTAGTGAAGAATTAGAATCTGTTCAGGAAGAAATGGAACGAGATGAAGGGGTTATTCACTGGGTTGATCTTGATGGGGGTGACCTGGACGCGTTGAAAGAGAGCGGCTTCAAACAGGCAGGCGAAGAATCGTACCTAATTTCGCCTATCAGCGAAAGAGACTGGTTCTCCGATCATTATTTCAACTGTACGGCGGTAGTAGCAATAGGAAAAGACGTGAATACGGGGAAAGAAATATCATTTTTAACTCACCAAGACCCGAACTATTTTATTGATGGAGGTAGTGACAAAACAGAAATGTTTTCACGAGAATTGAGCGATTCCCTAAAAGAATTGAAAGCACGATCGCAGGAGGATACGGTCGAGGTCTTACTTTTAGGGGGCAATTTTAATACCACCGCCGTGAACAAAGACTATCAGCACCATCAGTACAAGCAATCAATCGAAAGACTTAGACGAGTGGTCCAGGAATCACTGGGATTCGATCCTAAAGTCCTCGCTGGGCCAAATAATAGAGTTGGATCCGAAACGGTGGTTGTTGTTGAGACGCAAAAGCGAAAGGTCTGGGTTGAACGAAGCAAGCAACCGCTTGAATTTGACCAACCATATCAGGCGAATATGCTTGATGAAGCAGAAAAAAAATGGCTGGGAGGCAATGAAAGTAATTAAATTTAATTTAATAGTGTCCTTACTAGCATTCTCCTTATACCCACTTCCGACCGACACGGGTCAGTTCGATCCCTAGAACGACCTCCGAAAAATGCCTATACTGATTGAAACTGGTTGGTACTGAACCCGGGAACGCAGCATGGAAATCGTTGCCAATGAAACTCCACGGGCTCACGCCCATGGTTTCTCACTAATAGTGCGGGCCTTGCCCGTCCGCCACTATGACGCGTCATAGTGGCGGATATGCCTTCATCCACGCCCGGAGGGGTGTGGTTTTCTCTATGGCATATAAATCCCCGTGGCAAGACCACGGAGTATTTTGAGGAAGGCTCGGGGATAAATTGACACGCGCGACGGTCGAGGAGTAGGCTTGAACCAATGCCGCTCAAGTTCCACAGCTCGTTCGGACTCGAACTCTCGATCGCCGAGGTTGTTTCCGAGATCGTCCGTTTCATGAGGGCGGACCAGAAGCGCGCCTACAAGATCATCATCGGCTCCGACTCCGAAGCGCTCGCGTCGAAGGATGCCGACTTTGTGACCGCGGTCGTCGTGCACCGCGTGGGGAACGGCGGGCGGTACTTCTGGCGCCGTATCGAGCTCGGCAAGTTCTACACGCTCCGCGACCGCATCATCCGAGAGGTCCTTCTCTCGCTTGAGGTGGCGCGCGAGCTCCTCATTGAACTGAAGCGCGAGAGCCACGATCTCGCCTGGGACTTCGAGATACACGCGGACGTCGGCGAGCACGGCGCAACCTCCGTCTTGATCCAAGAGGTGGTCGGGATGATCCGCGCCTCGAACTTCGAGGCGCGCACGAAACCCGAGAGCTACGCGGCGTCGAAGGTGGCTGATAGGCACGTCTAACGAAGCCACTAGTGATTTAGCCACTGGCCACTAGTGACTTCGTGTACATACCTCTCACCTAGTGGCTATTGGCTAGTGGCTATTGGCTATTCACTATGAGCAACAAGATAGTTTTTGACATCGAGACCAAGAACACATTCGAGGACGTCGGGGGGCAGGAGCACATCGAAAAGCTCGAGGCTTCCGTCGTCGGCGTCTACTCGTACGCAACCGATACCTACCGCGCCTTCGAAGAACGTGAGTTCCCGGAGCTTGGTGAACTTTTCCAGCGCGCCTCCCTCCTCATCGGTTTCTACAGCAAGAAGTTCGACATTCCGGTCATGGAGAAGTACTTCCCGTTCAAGATCGCGACCATCCCCCACTTCGATATCCTAGAGGAGATTGAGAAGCGCCTCGGCCGCCGCATCGGCCTCGGCCACCTCGCCGAGGCGAACCTCGGCATGGGGAAGACCGCGCACGGGCTCGAGGCGATCGAGTTCTGGAAGCACGGCGAGCTTCAAAAACTCAAGGAGTACTGCCTCCAGGACGTGCGCATCACAAAGGAACTCTACGAGCGCATCAAATCGCCCGGTTTCCTCTGGATCCCCGATCGAAACATCGCCACCATGACGAAACTCGAATTCAATTACGCGGAGCCCGAGCCGCCGCAGGCAAAGTTACTTTAGCCACTAGCCACTAGAAAAATGAAAAACAAAAGCCCCAATTTCTCTCATTGGTTAGCGGCTAGTGGCTAACCTCTATGCAGCGATTCTTCAAGAACAGGACACTCATCGGATGGGTCGTGGGTATCGTCATCGCGGGAACGGTCTTCGCCTACGTGCCGCTCCTCTTCGTCGCACCGCCGCCCCCCGCGCCGCTCGCCATTAGTGATTAACCACCAGAGAACGCAAGACATGAAGAGAGGGTATAGAATAAACTCTGCTGGCTAGTGGCTATTGGCTGATTCCTATGCGCTGGCTCCGGAATAAATCGCTCGCAACCTGGGTCGTTGGTATTACGATCGTCGGCCTTATTTTCGCCTACGTGCCGCTCCTGTTCGCTCCGCCGGCACCGCCCGAGCCGTTTGAGCCGGCCCCTGAAGAGAACCTTGTGCCGACGCCCTCCGAGGCACCGCCGGTCGTCGTCACCACCACGCCGGAGGCGGAGGAACCACAGCCCCCCCCGGCGCAAGCGCTGCCGGGACCGCTCGCGCCCGAACGGATACCAGTGCAGTAACAAAAAACCCAGAAAACAAAACGCCACACCGATTCAGTGTGGCGTACTAGCCAACAAGGAGCACAACCCACCAGAGAAAGCATGAGAACGCGAACGTGAAAAAAAGAGCGTTTCTCACCAGTAAGAGAAGTGGTCGCTCGTTTACCACGCGGATGCTGCACGGGGCACGAGTCATGAGCACCCACCCCGCACCGAAGAGCGGGAAACCGACGCACCAGAGGCGCCGGATCGAGAAACTAAGCCCTGCGAGGATGATACCGAGCGCAAAAACGAGGTGTGCCACAAGGTACTCTTTTCGCTTCGGCGCCCACAGTGCGAGCGGACGGAACTCGACGTACCGAACACACGCGTACGCGAGGACGGCGAGTCCCCACACCACGGCGGCGGCAGAGACGACGGCTGCTATTTCCATTCTCGTTTCCTCACCTATAAATGAACGTACTGTCTCTAACGCTATCCGCGCTTCTGGAAATTTGCAACACACCGGCGTAGAGTGGAGGGGATGAGTCCCGTTAGAAATATCGCTTTGAATATAATGCTTACCTCTCACGAACCCAAAGAGGCTGGTACACAGTCAGTGTGTCTACCGAAGTCGCATTTCTAACGGGATGAAGGATAAAGAGGTTAAAAAACTCATCGAACGCGAGGAACGGCGGCAGAACGAGGTGGTGAACCTCATCGCCTCCGAGAATGTGGTCTCGGACGACGTCCGGGAGGCGCTCGGCTCCGTCTTCACGAACAAGTACGCCGAGGGGTACTCGAAGCTCCGCTACTACGCCGGCAACGAGGTGGTGGATGACCTAGAGACGCTCACGAAGGAACGCGCGCTCGCGCTTTTCAAGCTCTCCCCAAAAGAATGGGCGGTGAACGTCCAGGCCTACTCCGGCACCCCGGCGAACCTCGCGGTCCTCTGGGCACTCGTGCCGCTTGGTGAAAAGGTGATGGGCATGGCGCTCCCCCAGGGCGGCCACCTCTCGCACGGCCACATTGCCTCCGCGACGGGCAAGCTTTGGAAGCAGGTTCCCTACGGCCTCGACAAAAAGACCGAGCGGCTCGACTACAAGCGGCTCGCGGAAACCGCGCGGCGCGAGAAACCAAAACTCGTGATCGCCGGATTCACCGCCTACTCGCGCGCGATCGAGTGGAAAAAATTCCGAGAGATCGCGGACGCCGGGAACGCCATCCTCCTCGCGGACCTCTCTCACACCGCCGGCATCGTCGCGGGCGGCGCGCTCGCTTCCCCTTTCCCTCACGCCGACGTGGTAATGACCACGACACATAAGACGCTCCGCGGCCCTCGCGCGGCTCTCATTTTCTCGCGGGAGCGGTATGCGAAGGCAATTGATAGGGCGGTCTTCCCCGGCCTCCAGGGGGGGCCGCACGCGAACACGATCGCGGGCGTCGCAGTCGCGCTCGCGGAGGCCTCGAAGCCGGCCTTTGCCCGCTACGCCCGGCAGGTGGTGCGAAACGCCCAGGCGCTCGCGGGCGAGCTCGAGAAGCGTGGCTGGCACGTCATCTCGAGAGGCACCGACACGCACCTTTTCCTCCTCGACACCGCGGCGCACGGCATCACGGGGAAGGCGGCCTCCGACGCGCTCGAAGCGGTCGGTATCATCGTGAACAAAAACACGCTCCCTTTCGATACCAGGAGCCCTCAGGATCCTTCGGGCATCAGGCTCGGCACGCCCGCCGTGACCTCTCGCGGCATGAAGGAGCGGGACATGAAGCAGATCGCACACCGCATTGACGGGGCGCTCCGGAGAGCGATCGATGCCTTAAAAAAGAAAAAGTAGTGAGGATGGTCATCGACGGAAAAAAGATCGCGGCGGAGATACTGGAAAAACTTGGCAGAAGACCGAAGCCGAGGCGCTTTCTCGCCGCGATACTCGTCGGCAACGCCCCCGCGTCAGTGAGTTTCGTGCGACAGAAGGAGCGGGCGGCATGCCGGCTCGGCATCGAGTTCCGCACCTATCGCTTTCCTGAAGACATCTCGCAAGACGAGCTCCGGCACGAGGTTGAGCGCGTCGCGTCCCAGGACGCCTGCGGCGGCGTCATCGTGCAACTTCCCCTGCCAGAACGCATCCGGCGCGCGCACGTGCTCGACGCAATCCCACGCGTGAAGGATGTTGACGTTTTAAGCGGGGCGGCAACGCGCGCCTTCGAGGCGGGAACGAGCGCGATTTTTCCGCCCGCGGCAGGCGTGGTTCAAGAAATCCTCCTTGCTACCCATTACTCGCTCACGCCTGCAAAAGTGGCGGTGGTGGGCATGGGCTTCCTCGTGGGGCGCCCCATTGCCGCCTGGCTCAAGGG
>CAYHFV010000044.1:0-6456 GCA_964356055.1 uncultured Candidatus Saccharibacteria bacterium | reverse complement strand
GTCAGGGTGTAGGGCGTCGGGGTCGCCACGTACGAACCGAGGCCGTTGAATTTGACGCACCCGCCGATCCTGCACGTCGAAGAGGAAACCGGGGAGCCAATAAACGACCCGGTGAGGTTATTGCCCGACGCATCGAACGCGAGCGCCCCGGTCACCTCATCGAATTTCCAGTGTCCGATGAGCCCCGCCGTGACATCGGTATCGAGCACTCCTTCCTTCCCGACGAGCGAAAACAGCGAACTCCCCGATGCGTTCAGGTAGTAGGTCGTCGCCGCCCCCTTCGGGAGTCCCGCGATGAGCTGCCAGTTTCCGCCCGCAAACGCTTTTGCCTTGTCGAGGAGTTCCTGATTCAATCCGCTTGCCCCCTGCGTCTTCTGGAGACGAACGCTCATTTGAAGCGCGGCGGAGATTGCGAAGACCGACGCGCCGATGAGCACCGCGCCGACCACGATGCCGATTAAAATTTCGAGGAGTGACTGCCCTCTTCGGTCGGTCCACGAGTGATGTCGAGTATTGCGCGCCATCGAATGTATCTGCGGCTAGGGAACGGTGACATCGGAGACTCCGATGGTTCCTGCCGCGCTTATTGTAATCAGTTTCTGTGTCGCGCCGCTCGGGCCAACCAGTGAAAGTGATGTTGACGCAACCGGGATTCCGGTGAGCGCGCCAAACACGACGTCCCGCGTTGCACCAGGACCGGGATCGAAAAATTGTACCTGACGCTTCAGAACGTACGTCCGCTGCACCGTTCCTCCCACGAAACTCTGGCCCTTGAACACGATAACGCTGTCGTCCCCGCTCGCCGCGTTCGTGAACCGAACCCCCCACGCCGATTCCTCTTCCTGGGTCATTGATTTTCGCTGCGCATCCTGCACGAGCGCGCGGACCTCTTCAGCGGTGTTCTCGAGACTCCGCGCCTCGCGGTACCCGCCGAGGTTTCGCCCCACCACGATCCCCACAACCACCACCATTCCAACCACCAGAATGATCTCAAACGCCGTGAATCCCGCCCGCAGGGCGGAGCGCTCGCGAAGTCCGTGCGGTCGGTGCGCCATTAGAACTGCGAGGTGAGCTGGTAGATGGGAACGATGATCGCGAGGGCGATGAACCCGATGATCGTACCGATGCCGAGGAGGAGCGCCGGTTCGAGGAACGAGACGAGCGTTTTGATGGATGAATCGATCTCCTTCACGTAGAACTCGGCGAGCGTCTCGAGCACCTCGCCCAAGTGGCCCGCCTTTTCGGAGATGGCGACGAGCGAGACGACCACGAGCGGGAAGAAAGGTTCGCGCCGGAAGGCGTCGCCGATCGTGAGCCCCTTCGCGATCCCCTCGCGCGCGATATGCCGGAGCGCCTGCTGCAGCTCGAGACTCGACACCGTATCGGCGGTGATCTCGATCGCTTCAGTAATCGGCATGCCCGCTTTGATGAGCGATGCGAGGATGCTCGCAAAGCGTTGGAGCGCAATCTTCTTCACGATATCCTTCACGACGGGGATCTCTCCCAAGAGACTGCTGATGAATTTTCGAACGAGGAGCAACTGCCTCCAGGCGATCACAAATCCGACGACAAGCATCGCGAGGGCAACGAAGAAGATGATACCGTACGAATCGAAGAACGTGCCGATACCGAACACCACCCGCGAGAACGCCGGCGGTTCGATGCCGCCCTCGGAGAACACTTTTGCGATCTTCGGGAGCGCGAACATCACGATGAACAGGAGGATGAGAATCGACCCAATAAAAAGAATGATCGGGTACGTGAGTGCGCCGCGAATCTCGTCTTTGAGTTCCTTTTGCTTCGTGAGGATATGGGTGAGCTCGACGAACGTGTTCTCGAGGTTCCCGGACGTTTCGCCGGCGCGCACCAGATTGATGTACACCGGACTGAACACCTTGGGATACCGTGCGAACGTCGAATAAAACGGCCTCCCCTGTTCGAGCGCCGTTCGAATGGTGATTAAAATGTCCTTGACCGCGGGTTTGTGAAAGTCGGCGATCAGAATATTGATCGCCTCGAGGAGGCCTGTGCCGATACGGAGCATGAGCGCCAGGTACTTCGAAATGAAAATCTGGTCGGTCAAGGTAACCCGCCGGCCGAAGAGCTTGAACGTGATACTTTTCGACTCGGTCTCTCGTACGCTCACCGGCTTCAGGCCGCTCGCGGAGAGGAGCGCGAGCACCTCGGCGACATCCTTCGCCTCAACATCATTCTCAACTATTTTTTCGTCCTGACCGGACGCAAGGTAGTGGAAGATCATCCCTCACCCTTGCAGCAGCAAGGAATAGTTTTGCGTCCCTTTGCGTCCTACGAATTTTTTCATGAAATACTCCGATACTTCCATTATATTGTACGACATGGACACATGCACAGAACACTGCCGCAAGGGTGAGGGACTACCCACTACTCTCTAATCACCCTGAACACCTCCTCGATCGTGGTCATCCCCCGTTCCACCTTGCGGAGCCCGTCTTCGAACATGGTGAGCATCCCTTCGCGCCGCGAGAGCGACCGGAGGTTGTCGAGGGTAAAATCGTCGCTCATCGCGAGCTTCCGGATCGAGTCAGTCATCGTGAGCCCCTCGAAAATGCCGATGCGGCCGAGGTAGCCGGTCTCTCCGCAGGCGTTGCACCCCCGCCCGCGGTAGAACGTCTTCGGGAGCTTCAGCGCGCTCATGTTGACACCCAAATCCCTGAGCTGGACGCCGATCGCGGAGAAAACCGCGGGGTCGGGAACGTACGACTCGACGCAGTCGAGGTGGATGCGCCGGACGAGGCGCTGGGCGAGCACCGTCGAGAGCGTCGCGGCGATGAGGAACGGCGGCGCCCCCATATCAATGAGCCGCGGGATCGTGGTCGAGGCATCGTTCGTGTGGAGCGAGGAGAGCACCAGGTGTCCCGTGAGCGCCGCCTGGATGGCGATGCCGACCGTCTCCGCGTCGCGGATCTCGCCGACCATGATGATATTCGGGTCCTGCCGGAGAATGGAGCGGAGGCCGGAGGCAAACGTGATGCCGGCGGCGGTGTTCACCTGCATCTGGTTCACATACCGCATGTCGTACTCGATCGGGTCTTCGATAGTCACAATGTTCACCTCGGGGTGGTTCAAGAGGTTCATGATGGAATAGAGGGTGGTGGTCTTCCCCGAGCCCGTCGGGCCGGTGACGAGGAGCATCCCGTACGTCCTCGCAATCGCCTCGTGCACCATCCGCTCGTGGTCTTCGAAAAGGCCGATCTCCGAGAGCGAGAGTGGTTTCTGCGCCGCGGGGAGAAGGCGCATCTCCACCTTCTCGCCGTAGAACGTCGGGATGATGGAGACGCGGATATCGGTCACCGCCGCGCCAATCTTGTAGCGAAAACGCCCGTCCTGGGGGTGCGTGTGCTCATCGACGCGGAGGCTCGAGAGGATCTTCACGCGCGCGACGATCGCGGGGTGGATCTCCTTCGGCATCCGGATGACCTCGTGGAGGATGCCGTCCACGCGGTACCGCACGAGCACGATATCGTCCATCACCTCGAAATGGATGTCGGACGCGCGGGAAGAGGCCGCGTAGGCGACAAGGTTGTCCACGATGCCGACGATCGGGAGATCTTCAGCCGCCTGTTTCAGGTCGCCGCGGATTTTGAGGCGGAGGGACTCCGTGATCCCCTCCTCGATCGCCGCCTTAAAATCCTGCGTCTGCCGCTCTTCGTAGAGCGAGAACCCGCGGTTCAGGTCGTCGTCGGAGGCGAGGAACGGGACGACGTTCCCCTGGAGGCGGAGCGAGAGGAAGTCGATCGTCTCAAGGTTCGAGGGGTCCTCCATCGCGACGAGGTACGATCCATCATCGCGGCGGGAAAAGACGATCGCACGCCGCGCGCGGGCGAGCTCCTCGGGAAGGAGGCGCAGCACCGATTCGTCAATCGAGGCGGCGCCGAGGTTCGCGCGCGCGACGCCCAAGGTCTTCGCGACGATCGTCAGGAAATACTCGCTGCTTATAATGCCGCGGGAGACGACAATGTCGACGACGTTTTGCTTCTTCCGCTTCGCCTCGTCTGCGATCGCGTCGAATGTCGCCTCATCCAGAACCCCCTCGCGGACGAGGATCTCTTTGAGCGCGGGGGGAGGGAGTTGGATCATGGGGGTAGAATAGGGGGAGCTAGACTCTAGGAGTTAGGTGACATAAGTGACACACTTGAATTTTAACACAGTTAAAAAACAAAAAAGGCCTTGAAAAAGGAGTGTTTCAACGAGCCCTGAGTTCCTAGTGGCTATTCCTATAGATCGAGGGCGGCGTCGTTCCCCACCTCGTACCAGATGCCGTTATTCCCGCCGTCCTTATTGTTCGATTCCACATCCGAGCCGCCGCCCGACACATATTTCGCGCTCTCCATGTTCGCGTCAATTTCATAGGTCAAGATCGACGTCCTCTCGAACGCGTAGTAGTTCGTCGCGTCATTCACGGGGTCGAGCGGAAGCGACGAAAGCGGCGAGCCGCCGGTTATCGCGGCGAGGTTCACATTAACCCATCCCGTCCCTGTCACGTTCGTCGCAGAATTGGTGGTACAGGCACCCGTCATCGGCGAGGCGGTTCCCACCGTGCATTGGGAGGTATCCGTCCATGTTGCACCCGACTGGTCAACCAGAAAGATCGAGAGTGCACGGTGGATGGAGTTCACATCGGAGAGGCGGCGCGAATCTCTCCCCTGACGGAGAAGTTCCGCAGGGTTCAACACCACCACCACGGTCACCGAGAGCACGGCTAAGATGGCGATGACGATCAAGAGCTCAACTAGGGTGAACCCTCGTTCTCGGGGAAGTGCAATCGTGTGTCTCATGAGGCGCGGTAGGCCTTCCGACCTTCTTCTCATTCCGTTCCCTAATAGTATACCACAATCAAACGGGCGTTGTTTTTCACAGGAACGCACCGCGTCCCGACATTTGTCGGGACGCTGGAAAAAGCCGATGCGGCATCCGCACCCGCCTTACTGAGCGAGGTTGTTTCCCGTCTCGTAGATGGTTGCGTTATCGCCTCCGTCCTTCGAGTTTCCCTCGACGTCGCTCGTGCCACCCGCGGCGTATTTCGTGCTCTCCATATTCGCGTCGAGCTCGTACTGTAAGGGCTGGCTGTTGTTCCCGCACGCGTACCCGTAGAAGTAGGTGGTGCTGTTCACCGGGTCGAGCGGCATCCGCGAGAGCGGCGAGCCGCCCGTGATGTTCGCTAGGTCAACCGTCACCCAAGCGTTCCCGTCCACCTCCGTCGTCGAGTCCACGGTGGGGGTCATGCCTGCCAGAAACGGCGACGTGCCGCCAGCAGTGAGACGTCCCAACCGCGCCGAACATGCCGTGTCGTTGATGCCACCGATACCGGGGCTCGCGATATCCGTCAGGTAGAGCGCGATCGCGCTGTTGATGGACGCGAGATCGGAGATGCGGGTCGAGTCGCGGGCCTGCTTTAGGAGCTCGGCAGGGTTCAACACCACCACCACCGTGACCGAGAGCACGGCCAAGATGGCGATGACGATCAAGAGCTCGACTAGTGTAAATCCTCGTTGCATGATTAAGGTATTCCGTTTATTCTTATTCGACCTTGTGGGGCGGAGATCTCTCTATCGCCCTATCTTGTTCTTAGTATACCATACCGCCCTGAACGTCCCGGTGTGCGGTGTGGATAAGCAAACGGCGCGCGGGGCGCGCTCATTGATACCAATAATACGAATGGTTCGCACGGTCCGTTCAGGACGACCCTGAGCCTGTGGTTCGACTGTGCTCACCACCATGAGCTTGTCGAATGGTCGAATGGGTCGTATATGTGCATCATCCGGTGCGGCTCGCGAGAAACTTCCGCACCTCCTCGATGAGTTCGTCGATCGAGATCTTCGCTTTTACGAAGTACGCCGCCGCGCCGAGCGATTCTCCTTTCGCGACGTCCGAATCCTGCCCGAGGTTCGAGATGATGATGACCGGGACCTGCCCGAGCTGCGGATCCGCCCGCATGGTCTCCATGAGCTCGAACCCGGAGATCTTCGGGAGGATGATGTCCAAAAGGAGCAAGCTGAACCGCTGCTCCCGGAGCAATTTCAATCCCTCCTCGCCGTCACGGGCGACGGCGACGCCGAACCCCTCGCGCTCGAGGCGCTGCTTCAAGAGGTTCGCGAGGAGCGGCTCGTCCTCAACCAAAAGTATCTGTGCTCCTTCTGCCATACGCGCGTATTATACCACACCCCGCCTCCTGCAACAGGAGGCGGGAGTTCGTTGAGCGCTTTCTACGTCATCCCACGAGCCGAGATATGTGGGTTCATCGGCCAACACCCCCGCTCGCTCCGCTCGCTGTATCGATACCAATATACCAGTAGCATCGCTACAGTGAGCGAAGCGAACGTTTCGACACCCCCCAACAGAATGTTCCATTAGAGTTAGCGTAATTGATCCACGAGCAGCTTCCGCTACCCGTGCCTTGTTACGACTTAGTCCGTG
>CAYHFV010000043.1:0-6552 GCA_964356055.1 uncultured Candidatus Saccharibacteria bacterium | reverse complement strand
CGTGCGCGGGGAGCATTAACCTTCCCCGCCCGCTTCACACTCGTCGCGTCGATGAACCCCTGTCCCTGCGGTTACTTTGAAGATCCGGAGAAGGAATGCCGGTGCACCGCGCACGAAATTCTCCGCTACCAAAAAAAAATCTCTGGACCCCTCCTCGACCGCATCGACATCCAGATCACCGTTCCCCGCATCCCCGTCGAGGAACTTCTCCGTACACGCCCCGCGGGCGCAGACGACGAGGTCATGCAGGGGGCGGTCGTCGACGCCCGCGCGCGGCAGCGCGCCCGCGCTACGAAGTCGGGCCACCGATTCTTCTCGAACGCCGAAATGCCCTCGAGGTTCATTGACGAGCGCCTCACGATGACTCCCGACGCGGAGACCTTCCTGAAGCAGACGCTCGAGCGGGCCTTTCTTTCGGCGCGCGGGTACTACCGGACGCTCCGTGTTGCCCAGACCATCGCCGACCTCGAGGGAGTGGACACGGTGAGCCGCGACCACCTCGCAGAAGCGTTCCAGTATCGGCTGAAAACGGAAGGGTAGGAGCTAAAAAACAGGGTTTAGGGTAAAGGGTGTAGGGTTCAAAAAACCAATGAATTCTTATAAAGAATTGGTGGTTTGGCGGAAGAGTATTGAGCTGGTTGAAAAAATATATCACGACACCGAGACCTTTCCGCAGTCTGAGTCGTACGGACTGACTGCTCAAATGCGGCGCGCGGCAATATCAATTCCCTCGAACATCGCCGAGGGATACTCGCGCAATCATCGAGCGGAGTACCGACAATTTTTGGGAGTTGCACTCGGCTCAGGAACAGAACTCGAGACACAGATTATCATCGCAAAGAAATTGAAGTTTCTTAATCCTGAGAGTGGCGAGGAAACAGAAAAACTTCTCACCGAAGTTTTGAAAATGCTCCACGCTTTGTCGAGATCACTACACCCTACACCCTAATCTCTATACCCTTATTACCGGACCGCGAACGGGTTCTTCGCGCCGTGCACCTCAAAATGAACGTGGCACCCGGTCGGCCCGTGCGTGTTTCCGGTGTTCCCGATCGTCCCCACTTGGTCGCCCTGGTTCACGTAGTCGCCAAGCGCGACCGCGGCGGTCTCGAGGTGCGCGTAGCGGGTCTTCGTTCCGTTCGGATGCTCAACGAGCACGAACGTTCCGTACCCCTCGTTCCACCCGGTCTTGCCGTCCCCTAACCGATCGTCGGGGATCACGACTCCCTCCGCGGCGGCAAAGACCGGCGTCCCGCACGTGTTCGCAATGTCAACGGCGTTCCGCTCGTGCAGTTCGCCCCAATTCCACCCCCGCGCCGGGAGGGTGAAATACCCCTTAAGGTCGGGGAGTTCCGCTGTGGAAAATGCGGCGGCGCCCTTGAGTGGCCGCGCATTCGGAACGATGAGCGCTCCCGCGCCTTCCGCAAACGTCTTCTGGTAATCGGGGTTGTACTGTTTGAGAGGCTCAGAATCAACCTGAAACCGGCCCGCGACCGACTCGAGCGAGTCGCCCTCCCTTACGTTATAGACCACGCCCGACACGGGGAGGACGGTGATCTCCTGGCCTACCCGGAGCGACCACTTGAGATCGGGATTCGCCCACCGGACCGTCTCCACCGAGATGCCGAACTGCGCGGCGATCGAGGAGAGCGTATCGCCCGCGCGCACCCGGTACTTCGTGAGCCCTCCCGAGAGCGGCACCAGGTTCGTGAGCGGATCAGCGGGCGCGAGCACCGCGCCCCCTCCCACAAGAAAGAGATTGGTGCCTGCGCCTGCCGTGCCTCCAGGCGCCACCACCGCACCGAGGACGGCGACCGCCTCATCCTCCGCAGTCACAATCGGTCCTCCGCGGGCGAACGTGAACGGCGCCGCGCCGTCATTTCCAACGAAGCGCGCCGCCGAGAGCCCCGAGGCGTGCCACGCCGTGACTACCCCCACCAGAAAAAGCAACGGCCAGACGCTGGTCGCTCCGAGAACGCCCTTACGGAAGGGCTCAAGGTAGGATAGAATCGTACCGATGGTATGAGTATACCATCCCCGTTTCCAGGTGGGCAACAGAGAACTGGAAAACGCGAGCATTCATGCACCAAAAACTTGGGCAACACTTCCTCGTCGACAGCTCGGTCGCCGCGAGCATCGCGGAGGCCCTCGCCCCGCCCCCGGGAGCCGTCGTGGTCGAGATCGGCCCCGGCAAGGGGGCGCTCACGCGCGTTCTCCTCGCGCGCCTCGCCCCCCGCACGCTCATCGCAATCGAACGGGATCCTGACCTCGCTGCGACCCTCCGCGCGGACCCCGCGTTCCGGAGCGCTCCGCTCGCCGTGAGAGTGGGGGATGCGCGCACCGAGCTCCCGGCGGTCTCGCGGGAACTCGGAACTCCTCCGACGCCGTGGTTCCTCGTCGGAAACATCCCGTACTACATCACCGGAACCCTCCTGCGCACCCTGGAGGGCTTGGAACACCCCCCGGAGCGGATCGTTCTCACGCTCCAGCGGGAGGTCGCGGAGCGGGTGGCGGCCGGGCCGCCCCGAATGAATCTCCTCGCCGCATCAGTGCAGGCGTGGGCCTCGGTTCGCCTCGTCTGCACGGTGCCGCGCGGGGCTTTCTCCCCGCTGCCCGAGGTCACCTCGGCCGTTCTCACCCTAACGCCCCGCACGGAGCGCCCGCCCACGGGATACTTTGCGCTCGTCCGGTGCCTCTTCGCCCAGCCCCGAAAGACGATCCGAAATTCAATCGCAGATGCGGAGGGAGCGCGAACGTTTCCCTGGACTCGTGCCGCACTCCGGCGCGCGCTCGAGCACGTGGGCATTTCAGAGTCCATGCGGGCGCAGTCACTTTCCCCGGAGAAAATCGGCGAGCTCCTCCGGGCGCTCGGGCCGGCCGCCCTACACCCGGACCGCCATGAGGAGGTTTGATACGACTAACGCCGCGAAGTGAACTCCCGCCGCCGGGAGAAATGACTTGGTTTTGAGGGCGAGAAGCGCAAGACCGATGCCGAGCACGAATGAAAGCCACATTTCGGGCAGCGGTTTTGTGATATGAAAAAAAGCGAAAATAGCGCTGGAAAGCCACACGCTGTGGTACCCAATGCGGCGGAAGAGGCCGAACACGAGAAAGCCGCGAAAAAGAAATTCCTCCGCGAGATAGAAGACGAGCCAAAAGAACGGCCCCACAATCCATGCCCACCAAAACGACTGGGCGATCGGGTAGTAATCCCGGAACGACGAATTGTTGCTAAGTAAAAAGAGAAACGGGACCACGCCAACGAACAGAATCGCTCCCCATTTGAATGCGTCACGGAACGATTCCGGAAACCGCCAACCGAATTGCCGCGGTGATTCGCGAAACACGTAGCGGACGGTGAGAAACGGGAGAATAAAGAAACCGAACGCCGCCCTTATGACCGCGGACGCGGTCGTTACAATGTCCAACTGCCAATTTGGATCCGCATCGAATGGAAAAATCCGAATAAGTCCCGCGAGCACGAAAAAAACCGAGAGGATTGTTATTGCCCACGGCGATTGAAGCCACGAACGAATCATTGCCTTAGCTTAATACTAAAAAAGCGCCGGCACCACACGACAGGTGCGCGCCCTGCGGGTTTTTCACATGCTATAATGGTAGGGAGGGAATCGGCATTTCACCGGTCAATTTTCATGCACAATCGAACACGCATCGCGGTCATTATTATCAGCGTGGGAGCGCTTGTGTCCATCGTGATTGCGGCGCGTTCCCCCGCTGCAGGCGAGGGGAGGGTGTCCGCTACGCTCACCACGCAACCGGCGGCTCCAAACCCTCTTTTCCAGTTCCAGGGCGGCGCTGCCGTCCCCGGAGCGCCGCCTTCGGTTGCCGGAGCGGCAACCGAGCCGAGAGGTTCCGACAATCTGACGCAACAACTTATCGCGAGCTACCTCAACGAGGTTGCCAACCAGAATCCACGCGGTCCGGGAACTGGCGGCGCAATCACCGTCCCCGGAGCGACGGTGATTACCGATCTCATCGCCCGTGAAGCGGGTGGGGCGCCGAGTTCGCCGGCTTTCGCACGCACTGATATCCGCGTCGGCACTAACGATTCACGAGAAGCGCAACGGGCGTACCTGATCTCGATCAAGGAAACGCTCGACCGACAGTTCGGTTCGTTGGAAAGAATGGACGTTATGTCAGGGCTCCGCGAATTTTTCGAAGCGCACCAGACAACGATACTCGAGAAGCTTTCCAAAGCGTCCTTCCAAACAGTTGGCGGGCTGCTTTCGCTTGCGGCGCCGCCGACGCTCGCGTCCTTTCACCTCGATCTCATAAACACGGCTGGCGAAATGCAGGCATGGTACGACGCCCTCATTCACTACACCGATGATCCGCTCCGCGCGTACCTCGCCGTTCAATCACTCGAATCAATCGTTACCAGAACCGTTTCGCTCAATACGGCGTTCCTGAACTACTACAACGCCCTCATGCCATGATCGCAAAAACAGTCCGCATCGTTCTCGTTCTCGTATGCGTCACCGTGCTTTTTGCGGCGCTGCTGGGGCCCGTTCGCGTTCGAGCCGAAATAATGCTCGCTCCTGTTGATTTCGTCGCCGATCTAACACACACCGCCGCAACAGAGGCAGGGTGGATAGCGGACACTATTCAATGGATATCGGACAACGTGCTCGACGTCCTTCTCGAGACGCTCAAAAAGCGGCTCCTCGACACGATGACCGACCAGATTATCGGGTGGATTCAGGGGAACGGCGATCCCCGATTTCTGACCGATTTCGGAACCGTATTCACCGATACGCTCGAGGATTCGATGGGCGAAACGATCCGGCAGATCAAGATCGGCTCCACCAACCTTTGCGAAACGCCGCTCTCGCTGCGGCTGCAGCTCGCGGTCGGCCGACCGCCGCGGCAGTTTTCCCAGCGGGCCGCCTGCACCCTGAAGGACGTGGTGGGAAACATTACCGCCTTCAAGCGCGATTTCCAAAACGGGCGCTGGCTCGGCCTCCAGGAGCTTGCCGCCCCACAGAACAACCGGTTCGGCCTCCGCCTCCTCGCGATGGAGCAGACGCTCTACGATTCGGCAGGGAGAGCGGAGGTTGCAAAAACAGAGGCGATAGCGGGCCAGGGGTACAAGGGCGAGAAGGAGTGCCGGCAGTGGGTAAGAATTGTCTTCAACGGCGACCGCGATATCGAGGACGTCTTGAACATGGGGGGCGTGAGTTCAGAAACCGGTATACCGTGGAACGACGCCTACTTTAACCCGCAGAACCCGCCACCCGGGAACACATCCGACGTCATGCAGTGGTACTGCAGCGACCCCCAAACCACCACGCCGGCATCGAACATCAAAGAGGGCGGCGACCGGCTGCTCTACTCCGAATTCGAGCGCATCACGGGCTCGAACGACCTCGCGGGGCGGCTCTCGGCGATCGCGGACGCGGCTTTAAACCGGCTCTTTGCGGAGGGGGCGCGGGGGCTCTTGAGCATGGTACGGTCCGAACACTCGACCGGAAACCCGCCGCCGCCCCTCCGGCACACCACGCCGAGAGGCGAAGGAAACCTGAGGAACGCGACGACGACCTACGAAGAGAACCAGCGGAACATTTTCAACCAGCAGCGGCGGACGCTCCTCCAGCGGATCGACGACGCGCTCCTGCGAACGAGCCGAGACGTACCCGTCTTAAGCGGCGTCCAGACCAGCGTGAACGACTTCATCGTGCGCGTCGAGGATCTCTACACCTGCATTGAGAGCTGCGACCCTCCCACGAACATGACCTACACCCGCTTGTGGACCAACACCGTCTCATCGAGCGCCTGGGCGGCGCGCACCGGGCTCGTCGAACTCCAGGGCGGATACTGGAGCCTGGCCTCGACCTCGGCGGCCTTAACCGCCCTTCGCACGGGCGTGGTTGCCGCAACCACCCTGACCCAGCTCTCCGCGCTCAACCAGACCTCGGTCACCGCCGCCCAGACGAACGCAGGAATCATGGATTCGGCACGGAACCTCGTGGAACAGCGGTCGGGCGAGCTCTTCCTCCGGCGGCGCTACTGCTACGGCGAGTACACCCCGCCAGAGCCACCAATCAACGCGTGTTCGCAAATCGTCCCGTAGCGTTCTGGCCCATGCGCCGCCGGGACCTCAAATCCAGACCTGCCCGCGCAAATTACCCCTCCCATAAGCCTGAGAATCGTATGCATATTACCCGAAAATCATCACGTTCAATTAAACTCACGCTTTTCACAATTCTCGCGGGGTTTTTTGCCATACTCATCCCACGTCCAGCAGCAGCCAGTGGCTGGATCACTTCTGTCTTCGCCGCGGGTGCCTCCAGTCTTTTACAGGTTGGAGCGGGAACCGTTTCGTTCGTTTTCGAGGTCTTTCTCTATATCGTGCAGTATTTCATGGGGTTGCTCCTCTCATTTGCGGGCTTCATCCTCTCCTTCTTCATTGACCTGAACGTGACGGTGCTCACGGGCGGTTCGACCGGCCAAACCTTGATCGGCATCGGGTGGTCCATCGTGCGCGACTTCGCGAACCTCTCGGCCTCCGCCGAGGACTCCGAGGGCGCGGAC
>CAYHFV010000042.1:0-6625 GCA_964356055.1 uncultured Candidatus Saccharibacteria bacterium | reverse complement strand
GTATGTCGATGATCCGGTTCCACCCGAAAGGGTAATTTGTGCCCCACGAGTCCCTGAACAAATCTTTTGTGCGCTCCCGCCAGAACTCCCACTCGCTTCTGTGGTCGAGAGATCGTCTCCTGAGACAGCCACAAAGGTTCCACCAGTGGAACTGGAAATTGTTACGGTCACATTACTCGTATTTACAATAACGGAGTCCGCAAGTGATCCGGATTTAATCGTTACCCCCCCTCCCGCAGTGAATGAAACTTCCGTATCGGCATTGTAGGTTATCGGCGCTGCGTATACGGTTGAAGCTGTCACAAATAAGATTACGCTCACCGTTGTCGTTACGGCGAATGCCCACGCGCCACTCACGAGGGTTATATGAACGCTCTGTCTGGGGATAGAAAAAAATCCGTTCATCATTTTTGGTACAACGGAGCTCGTGAACACATTTTTGATTGAAAACGCCCTACGCTTCCGCACATCCGTTGTTAGCATAGGCGACGAGCCCCCTTTAGATTAATGTTGCCACACATCAAACCGCCATGTTTGTGCAGCAACGGAAGCTGTGTTCGAGAAGGTCGGGTTGCATGCACGAACGGTTACCGTATTCGATGCCGATACCCACGCACTCCACGTTGAGCTCACGGTATCGATGCCGCTCGCAACAGGCAATGGTGTTGCTACAACTGCATCACCCGATGTTGCGTTCGTCACCGACGCTGTTGCGATTGAGCACGTTGTGCTTGCAATAACCCCAAACGTGATTGAACTCGTCGCAGACAAGTGCCTCACAATTGGTGCCCCGCCTCCACCAACTGTAAACGTACCCGTTGTAGAAGCATTACCTGGAAAAACGACGTTTTGTCCACTGCGTCCGATGGTAATCGTTGTGGCGCTCGAGGTCCCGATTGCAATCGTTCCAGAACGATCAATGTTTATGGAATCGAGAATACCGTTAAATGTGGATGTGGCAGTGAACGTGGAAGTCCCTGTCACACTCAAAGAACCAGGAAACGTTACATTGACAGTAGTCCTGCCAATTGTCACGCCCGTAGCGCTCGAGGTCCCGATTGCAATCGTTCCAGAACGATCAATATTTGTAACATCTAAAATGCCACCGACGGTAAGCAAACCACTGCCAGTGGTAATCGCTCCATTGTTTGTGGTTTGAATCGAGAGCCGTCCTGCCCCAATATCCCACGTTGAAGTTGCCGCGCCGGTGAGGGTAAGAGCACCATCACTTGATAGGGTTGTCGCATTGAACGTCAGCGCAGCAATTGCCACTGAAGCTCCGGAAAGTAAAAGGACAAGAAAAATGGTGAGCGAATTTCTAAATGTTGCTCTTTTCATATTTTTCACAAAGGATCGGCTTAAAGTCTGACCTTAGAACCAATCCAGCGCGCGTTCGCAGATTCCGTATTGCACTTCGGGGGTGAATTTGGGGTTAGCATATGTTATGCATTGTATCATAGTTAATATTCGAATGGTCTGTGGATAACTTCGTTTACAGTGAACCCCTTAAAAGCTTCAAAAATGACGTCCCCCCGGGCTAAAGCCCGGGGTTTCCTTTGGGTCTCATGAGGATTCGAGCGAGACAAGTCGGGGCAAGTCCCGTTTCCCCTGCCACTCGATGTAGCGCCTGATCTGCTTCTCGTTCAGTCCGATGGTCGAGGAGAAGTACTCGACGCTTCAGACCCCTCCTTCGGGGTACATGTCCCGGATGAAGGCGAAGGTGCACCTGAGGTGGATGCTCGAACGGGCCTTCAGCACCTGCACGGCAGTCGCAATACTCAGGTTGGGAGGAATCTCGATCTGGAGGTGGACGTGGTCCTCGTCGGCGTTCACCGCCTCCAGGTGGAGCGTCGGGTACGCCTTCACGGTGTCGTAGAGCGATTCGAGAAGGTGTGCCGTGACGTAAGGATTGAGGAACTTCCTGCGGTACTTCGTGCCCCACACGATGTGGTACTGGTGCTGGTAGGTGCTATGGACTACACTAAGCCCATGAAGACGGTGGTTGTGACGGGCGCAAGCCGCGGCATCGGGCGCGCAACCGCCGAACGGTTCCTTAAAGCAGGGTGGTACGTCATCGGCACCTCCCTCTCCGGCCGCCTCCCCACAACACGGGCAGGCAACTTCAGAATACTCCACCTGAACCTTGAGCACCCCGAGAGCATCAAAAACGCCGCTCAGGCGATTCGGTCCGCCGTGCCACACATTGATGTGCTCGTGAACAACGCCGGCATCATCCTCGACCAGCACGACAGCGCAGCGGACCCGGAGAAGGTACGGAAGACGCTCGAGGTGGACCTCGTGGGCACGATTGACCTCACCGAGCACCTCCTCCCCGTGATCCCCCATGGCGGCCACATCGTGAACGTGAGCTC
This sequence comes from uncultured Candidatus Saccharibacteria bacterium, assembly GCA_964356055.1. Classification (GTDB taxonomy): domain Bacteria; phylum Patescibacteriota; class Minisyncoccia; order UBA6257; family GWB1-50-10; genus JAUSKB01. Next base: position 4,253 of record CAYHFV010000042.1, on the reverse strand, counting down.
CTCCTACGGCGCCTTCTCGCTCCCCGTGGACGACCTGACCTCGACCGGCTACCGCATCGCGAAAGCCGGCCTCGACATGTACACCCGCACGCTCGCCTACCGGCTCCGCGACCGGCACATCACGGTCTCCGCGCTCGACCCCGGCTGGGTGCGCACCGACATGGGGAACGCCGTGGCGACCGAGACGGAGAAGCCCGACCGCGATCCCTCGCAAGCCGCGGAGGACATCTACCGCCTCGCGACTGAGGACGTCGAGACCGGCTGCTTCTGGCAGGACGGAAAAACGCGCGAGTGGTGATGTTGAAACGAGGAAAAACAGAGAACGCTACCACTTTAACCAAAAACCTAACAAAATTTAAAACACACGCACGCAATGCATGATGTCCCACGGTTGTAACATATGTTACAACCGTGGGACACTGGAAACTTACCTGAAGGGTAGAAGAAAAAAACCGCTTCGACCTCCGCCAGTTGGCGGAGTCGGAGCGGTTCTGTAATACTCCCGTCAGAACATACCGCGCACCCACATCTCGCTCAGGACGAGAAGAACAAGGAGGAGAAGGACCATCCCTCCGGCGAGTCTCCCTCTGCCGGTGTGCTGCACGAGCTCTTCGTGATAGTGCATATAGCGGGACTCCCTAGTTTGTGAACGATAAAAAAAGCGGAACTGCTCCGATCCTAGCGCCCGTCCTTCCCTCTTGTCAACGGCCCCTAGGGCGCGGGCCGCGCGGCCGGTCGGGACATGCGCACCGTCTGCTCGCCCGCGGCATAGGGAGCCACCTGGTACTGCTCGAAATGGAAAACGATCTCGGTGTCTGTGAATGTAAAGTTCGCGAAATTCTCCTCAGTCGGCTCCGTTCCCGCCTCCATCATCTCGATGAGGAATGCGTCGCCGTTGCCGAACGCCGGATCATCCTCGAACCTAACACGGAACTTTTCGCGTACGAAACCGGAAACGGCCGCGAGGTAGTTCGGGTCGCCAGGGAAAAATTCCGCGAGCGAGACCTCGCGTCGGGAGACGACGTCGTAGTTGAGAGCCTGGATGCGCTCGTACCCGTGGGCGCCGCCTGCGTATCCGCCGTAGCGGAGGATGAAGCTCAGATACCGCTCGTTCACCTGCGCGGCTTCCCATGTCGAGCGGAAGAGAAAGAGCTGCGGATCGTCGGGCACGGGCGGGAGCGGAGCGCCCGCGGGCGCCGTCGTGCGGCGCGCCTCCCAGTTGTCCGCCACGTCCGCGACGTGCTCGTCCGCCGCGTCGCGCACGATACGCTCGATGCGTTTGTTGAACGCCGGATCGGCCGCCGAAAACTGCGGGTAGGCGGCGTCAATCGCCGCATAGCGCGTCGAGGAGACGAACCGCGAGACACTTACGAGCTCCGGCGGCCCTGGCGTCGGCGCATAGGCGGTCGGCAATCCGCGCTCGAGCCACAGGAGGAGCGCGACGATAACCGCGACGCCTAAGAGTGCCGCGATGAGGACTTTCTTTGCCATCTCATCCCCATTATCTTCCGCACGCCTCCGCCCCGTCAATTGAGCCCGGGCAGTCTGGTATACTCGTATGCATGGATCCCGTTAGAAATGTCGCCTTGAATACTATGCTCGCTGCTCACGAACCCACAGAAGCCGGTACAAGGTCGGTGTACATACCGAAGTCGTATTTCTAACGGGATGGATATCGCGTTAGAAATGTCGCCTTGAATACTATGCTCGCTGCTCACGAACCCACAGAAGCCGGTACAAGGTCGGTGTACATACCGAAGTCGTATTTCTAACGGGATGGATATCGCCTCACACGGCCTCTGGGGCGGGATTGCTTTTGGGCGGACATCAAAGAAGAGTTGGTGGACCGCCTTCGCCTTCGGCATCGGTCCCGATCTCTTCTCATTCGGCATCCTCTTCGTCGCGAATCTCCTAGGACTCTCATTTGTGCCCTCTCCGCCAGCTGGCGGATGGTCAGCCGGGCCGCCGGATCCGGGGCTCATCCCGAGCTACATCCACGTCCTCTACAACCTTACGCACAGCTTCGTCACGTTTGCAATCATCTTCGCGCTCGTCTGGCTCATCTTGAAACGCCCCCTCATGGAGATGGGCGCCTGGGCATTCCATATCGTGCTCGATATCGGCACACACGATATTAAATTCTTCCCGACCCCCTATCTCTGGCCCCTTCCTTATCCGGAGGTCGACGGCGTCTCGTGGGGCAATCCACTCATCTGGTACTCGAACCTCACCCTCCTCGCGCTCGCCTACATCGTCTGGTTCCTCTCGCGCCGGAAGAAGCACAGCCCGAATCCACCCGACGCAAAAGAACTCCGCTGATGCGTGGTTCTCCGTTCGCTTTCGCTCACCGAATCGTCGAGTAGATCGAGAGGGTCTCCAGAAACTGCGGAATGACAAAGAAGAGCCCGAGCGCGGGGAGGAGGATCATCACGATCGAAATGACGAGCACCGCGAGGAAATACTTCCGCGTCTTTTCGACCGACCGGTAAATGGCCTCAAGTTGCTTTCCCTGCTCGTCAAAACGCTTCCGCACCTCCTCGTCCATACGTTCATCATACCACGCCCGCTCCCTCACCTACCCTACACGGCGAAAATGGCCTGCGCCGCTCGCCGCCCGCGCCGCGTGAGGTGATATTCGACCCGCCGCCCGCGCCGCACGCTTCCGACAAGCCCGCCGAGCTCGAGTGAGGCAAGGTGGTGCGAAACGAGCGTCTGCGAACGCCCGACGTGACCTACGACGTCGGAGACGACGTGCGGCCCAGCCGCGAGGACAAGGAGGATCTCGAAACGCGCCGGCGCCGCGAGCAGGCGAAGCGTCCGCGCGATACCGTTCGGCAGCGCTTTAGGCGGGCGCTCCAGGCGCGGGAGCGCTCGGCACCGGCACCCCGCTCCCTCGAAATATGAACGCATGTTCATATTATATCACACGAGCGTATTCCTCGCGAATAATTAGTTATGGTATACTAGAAGAAAGGTCGCAAAAACATGCGACGCTCATGAAACCGAAGGATATACTCTGGGGGATCGTGGAGGCGGTGCTCTGGTACGCCTTCACGGCCTACCTCCTCTCCGTCGTCGGGGATTCGCTGAACGTCTGGCTCGACGCGCTCGTCTTGGTCGTCCTCGCCTACCTCACCATGCTCGCCTGCCCGTGGTTCCGCCACACCGGCGGCTGGCGCCGGATGACCGGGCGCGAATGAGGAACGAAGAACCCGCCTCACCGGCGGGTTTTCAGTTCTGGCGATAGAGAGAAAGCGAGCCGCCGCCCGGGACCGGTTCGGTCCGCTCCGGCTTCCAGGTCGGGAAGACCGGGTTCGAGCGGACGACGACGCGCGCGCCGGGCTTGAGCTCACTCCGAAGCTTTGCTTCAAGTGCTCTTGCCTTCGGGGTGAGCCATACGAAGGCAACGTCCGCGTCGCGGATATCGGCATTAAAGAGATCGCCCCATACGACCTTGGCGCGGTCGCGGACTCCCGCGCGGCGCACGGTGAGCACGGCGAGCGCGGTGCGGTGCGGCGAAAGCTCGTATCCTACCCCCCGCGCTCCCGCGCGCACCGCCGCAACAAGCACCCGCCCATCGCCGCACCCGAGATCAACCACAAGCTCTCCCGGCGCGAGTTCCACAAGCGCGAGCGCTTGCTGCACGACCGCAGGCGGGGATGCCGCAAAGGGAGCGGTCCGGACCGCAGCTTCAACTGTCACCACAAATGAAAAGAGCCCAAGCCCAACGAGGACAAGTGCAATGACGCCAAAGAATTCCATACGTCAGACGTGGAGGTACCGGCGAACGGCAATAATACCCGAAACAACACCAAGACCGATGCAGAAAAGGAGCTGGGAGAAGAGGAGGGAAAGAAACTCCGTCCGAAAGTACACCGAGAGGTCTATCTCGGGGATGAAACTCACAATGTAGGGGGAAGTGTAGTTCAGGATGGGAATGAAAATGAGGAAACTCACGATACCTGCGATGAACCCGTAGAAGACGCCCTCGACGATGTAGGGGCCGCGAATGAAGCTGTTCGAGGCGCCCACAAGGCGCATGATAGAAAGCTGGTCGCTCGCCGAGAAGATGGCAAGCCGGATGGTGGTGAACGTCACCATCACCGCAAGGAACGCGAGAAAGACGGTGAGGGTAATACCACCACTCCGAAACGTATCGATGATGGAAACGAGCCGGTCGATGACCACCTGATTCTCTGAATACGTGACCTTCTCGATTAGGTCCTTCAGGATCTCCGTCTCGAGATAGGCAC
>CAYHFV010000041.1:0-6792 GCA_964356055.1 uncultured Candidatus Saccharibacteria bacterium | reverse complement strand
ACCTTCGTGTCGTAGCCGCCCACGATGGCGAAGATCCCCTTCTTCTTGAACTGCGTCCCGAACTTCCCCACCGTGCCCGCGGTCTCGATCGCGTCCTTCGGCGAGAAGACGACGCCCATCTGCCCCCGGTACTGCTTCTCGTCGAACGGGACCTTGATACCCTGAAACATCACGCGGACGAGCCGCTTCTTCATCACGCTCATCGTCGCGCCCATGGCGCGGAGCGTCTTCCGGAGCGCGTTCATGTCGTTCGCGGAAAGTCCCGTGAAATCGGTGAAGACGAGCGTTTCGCTCTTCTTGAGTTCGGCGTTCCCCCTCTCGATCGCTTGCTTCTTTTGTGCTTTCGTTTTCATGCGAATGCGGTAATCCTTCGTTCGCACTCAGGATGTTTTTTATCCTTCGGATAAAAAACAACTACGACCTTTGAGCCGTAGTGGAGATGCCGGAAAACCGGCGCTGTCCTCGGAAGGATTTGCATCCCTTTGGCGGGAAACCTTCTGTCTACGGGCGTACGCCCATGTTACTTAGCCCCCCTCACAAAGTCAATGCATCATCTCTTAGACAATATTCTTGATGGCGGCGGGAAGTTCGCTCACTTTGTCCCCTTCCGTGAAGTGCCCCTTCCCGTGCTCGACCATGATGGTCGCACCGAGCTCCTTCTCAAATAAATCCTTCTGTGAGAGCGGCACGAAGGGGTCGTTATCGGAGAAAATCGCCGTACACGACGCGGCACGCGCTTTCACTTTTGCGAAATCGATAGGGGTTTCCATCCACGGCCGCGCAACCTCGCGAACCTTTTCCCCTTCCTCTTTTATCGTCTCCTCGTCGAGCGCCATCCAGGGCGCGATCAGAACCACCTTCCCCACCTTCGTCCCCTCGGGGAGCGTTTCAAGATACCGCAAGATCGCCTGGCACCCGACGCTGTGCCCGATAAAAATCGCCTCGGCGTCTGGTTTCGCGACCCCAGCGAGCTTTCCGACCCAGGGACCGATCTTCGGCTCTTCCGGCTCGGGCATTGTGGGCGCCGTGACCGCGTACCCCCTCTCCTCCAGCCGGGCGCGGAGCCACGCGAGCATCGGCTCGTCCGGGCTCCCCTCCCACCCGTGAATAATATAGGCGGTCCGCATAGTCTCTAGGAGCTAAGCATGAGAAGTTAGAAATGACATCTACACCTCTCCTTCCAATTCCTCGAGGAGTTTTTTTGCTTTCGCCGAGAGGTGTTTCGGCGTCTTCAGGTTAAACGAAATATAGAGGTCGCCCCTACCACCCAAGGCGCCGAACCGCGGCATTCCACGTCCCGGCACGCGGAGCCGTTCGCGAATATTGAATCCCGCAGGTATCGAGACCGAGAATTCCTCGCCGCCGATGTCTTTCAGCCGAACCGTGCGACCGAGGAGCGCATCAGTAATTTTGATGTCGCTCTCCGTGTAGAGATCGGCTTTGTGGCGCTCGAACTTCAGGTGCGGCTTCACTCGGACCACCACGTAGAGGTCGCCCGCCTCCGCGCCGCTCTCTCCCGCCTCGCCGACTCCCGAGAGTTTCACCACCTGGCCGTCCTCCACGCCCGGCGCGAAAGTCACTTCAGCGGTACGGACGCCCATAACCCGCCCCGTGCCGTTGCAGGACTTGCACGGAGAGACCGCAACTTGTCCGCGCCCTCGGCACGTGGGGCAGGCCTTCACCTGCGAGAAGTTTCCAAAAAAGGTCCGGCGCTCCTCACGCACCTTCCCCTGACCGCCGCACGTGACGCAGGTTTTCTGTCCTTTCGCCTTGTCGTACCCCAAGGCATGGCAGGCGCCGCACACTACCTTTGTCTTTAGATGAAGTGTCCGCCGGACGCCGCGGAACGCCTCCTCGAGCGTGAGTTCTTCGCGTGTCTCGATGTCCGACCCGCGCCGATACGTCTCGCGCGGACGCCCCCCGAACTGCTCAAAAATGGATTCGAAGATGTCACCAAAATCACCGAAGTCGCCCGTATTCATGTTCCACTGGAATCCGCTCCCGCCTGAGGCGGGTCCGCCGAAACCGACGTCGCCCCAGTTAAACCCGCCGCCCGGCGGCGCCCCCCCTTCGAAGACGGCGCCGAACCGGTCGTACTGTGCCCGCTTCTCCTTATTTGAAAGCACCTGGTACGCCTCGTTCGCTTCCTTGAACTTCGCCTCATTCCCGCCCGATTTGTCCGGGTGGTGCTGGTGCGCAAGCCGGCGGAACGCTTTTTTGATCTCCTCGTCGGAGGCGCCACGGGAAACACCTAAGATTTTGTAGTAGTCCTTTGACATAGTCACTAGTCTTTAGGAGCTAGGAACTAGCGCGCCCCGCAATCCTCCTCACTCCTCAAACCTAACTCCTGTCTCTTAACTCATTACCACGAACTTCCGGCTCCGCATCTCAGTTGCCACGTGGGCGAAATTCGTGAGGAGGAGAAACTTGTACGCGAGGAACGCCAGGAACTCGATGAGCCAGTAAAAGAGCGCCGCGATACCTTTCAAGCTTCCGAACGCGAGAAGAGCGAGGAGCGCCCCCGCGCCAAGGCGGACGTTTTGGGGAAACTTTGCCGCGTATGAGACGATACCCGCGTACACCGCCTCCGTAAACGGCGTTTCAGGCTCCATCGGACCGATAAGCTTTCCGAGGGATTCCTGGAGCTGCCCCGCAACCTGGTGTACCATTGCCGTGCGGGTCTCTGCGGGAAGGTCATTGAACGTTCCCTGGAAATCAGCGAGCGTCCGCGAAACAACATCGGGTTTAATGTTCCGAAGCTGGTTCAGAGCGAACCCTTTCAAAAATTCGTCAACCGTTCCGTCCACCGAAACGCCGGGTAGCCAGAGTGAGACGGCCGGCGCGGATGCCGCGACCACCTCGTCGACGAGCGCCTGCCCGACCGTCCGGTTGAACCCGCCCCATTCGAAGTAGTTCAGGTATCCGAGCGCTGAGACCATAAGGAGGAACGCCGTTACCGCCTTAGGGAGCACGTTCTTCGCGACGCCGAAGAACTGAACCTCGACGCTCTCCGCGAGGAATTTTGCCCCACGTGCGGTCGCGGCAGCCGCGAGACCGCCGGTCACGATCGCCGCCCCGATGAGGATGAGCGACGGTTCCGGCAGGAGATGTTCGGTAAAAAGAACGAGCGGAATGACACTCCAGAGAAAAACAATCGATTTTAAAAGCGAGCGGTTTTTCACAAAAACCGACGCGAGAACCGCGAAGATGCCGAAGAAGACTCCGGCGGCGACAGCGCCCCACGCGTATCCCCCGTTCGCGGAAACAAAGAATCGGTCCGCCTCATAGACGGCGAGAAAATTCGCGGCGGCGCCGAAAAGCCCCAGCACCGTGAGCTTCACGATACTGGTGTCAGCCTCAGCTTCCTTGGACTGGCTCACGATTACCGGCATCGGTCCCACCATCCTTCTGTTTATACAGCATTTCGCCGATCTTTTGAAGTTCGGCTGAGAGCTCTTGCACCGCAGCTTCGATCGCACCCTGGTCGTCCTTTTCTTTCACCGTTTTCAACGCTTCACTCTTCTTCTGGATCGACTCCTTGAGGTCGGCAGGCACCTTGTCGCCGCCTTCGCGAAGCGTCTTCTCAGTGAGATAGATGAGCGATTCGGCCTGATTCCTGGTTTCGATGAGCTTTCGTTTCTTTTCATCCTCGGCCGCATGCGCGGCAGCTTCCGTCTTCAGCCGCTCGATCTCGTCCTTCGAGAGGGCGGTCGACGCCTCGATCTTCACCGATTGCGACTTCCCGGTCGCCTTGTCCTTGGCGGAAACGGAAAGGATGCCATTCGCGTCGATATCGAAAGTCACCTCGATCTGTGGAATACCACGCGGAGAAGGTGGAATGCCATCCAGGATAAATCGCGCTAAGGTCTTATTATCGGCCATCATCGGACGTTCGCCCTGGCCGACATGGACTTCGACCGAGGTCTGGGAATCCGCCGCGGTCGAGAAAATCTGAGTCTTCGCGGTCGGGACCGTCGTGTTCTTCGGTATCATCGGCGTAGCGACACCACCCAAGGTTTCAATGGAAAGGGTGAGAGGGGTGACGTCTAAGAGGAGAATGTCCTTCACATCGCCCTGAAGCACGCCGGCCTGCACCGCAGCGCCGACCGCAACCACCTCATCGGGGTTGATACCCTTATGCGGTTCCTTTCCGAAAAGCTTTTTGACCGCCTCTTGGATGAGTGGCATTCGGGTCTGACCGCCGACCAGGAGCACCTCGTTAATATCCGAGAGCGCGAGTCCGGCACCTTTGGGCGGGGCAGCCGTCACCGCCTGTTTCGTCAACTCGATAGAGTGTTCCACGAGGTCCCGAACGAGATCTTCAAGTTTCGCTCGCGTGAGTTTTATCAAAAAGTGTTTCGGACCTGAAGCGTCTGAGGTGATGTAAGGAAGGTTCACCTCGGTTTCGAGGGCAGTCGACAATTCGTGCTTCGCGCGTTCGGCTGCCTCCTTCAGCCGCTGGAGCGCGAGGGGGTCTTTTGAGACATCGACGCCTTCTTGTTTCCGATACTCAGTCACGAGGTACTCCTGTATCAGCTTGTCAAAATCGTCCCCGCCGAGGTGGGTATCGCCGCCGGTCGCTTTCACCTCAACCGTGTTGTCCCCGACCTCGAGCACGGAGATGTCGAAAGTCCCGCCGCCGAAATCATAGACGCAGATCTTCTCATTCTTCTCACGGTTTAGGCCGTACGCGAGCGCCGCGGCCGTCGGCTCATTGATGATGCGGCGCACGGTGAAACCGGCAACTTCACCGGCGTTCTTCGTTGCTTGCCGTTCGCTGTCGTCAAAGTACGCGGGAACAGTGATGACCGCTTCGCTCACGGACTCGCCGAGCTTCGCTTCTGCGTCCGCCTTCATCTTCTGGAGCACCATCGCCGAGATTTCCTCCGGCGTGTGCCACCGATCCCCCATTTTGATCTCGACGCCGCCCGAGGCGGAGGCGCGCATCTCGTACGGGAGCCACGCACGGTCGCGTGCTACGTCCAGGTCGGAGAATTTCCGCCCGATGAGCCGCTTCACCGAGAAGATGGTGTTCTTTGGATTCACCACCGACTGGCGCTTTGCGAGGAGGCCCGTCAAGCGTTCGTTCGTTTTTGAGATGGCGACAATGGACGGGGTCGTCCGATTCCCCTCCGCGTTCTCCAATACCTTCGGCTCGCCACCCTCGATCACCGCCATCGCCGAGTTGGTCGTTCCAAGATCGATTCCTAAAATTTTTGACATGGTGTGGTGTTTAAAAAAAATTATTTCTCTTGTGGTTCCTGGCCTTTTTCTTTTACGATGAGCACTCGCGCCGCTCTGATGATCTTCCCGTTCAATGTGTACCCCCTGCTCACTTCCTCAATGATCGTCCCTGGAGGTCTGTCGGCATCGGCTTCCCCGACCGCTTCATGTTTCGTGGGGTCGAATTGTTCCCCCCGTAAGACGCGAACCGGTTCGAGCCCCTGACGTTTCAGTATGTCGAGAAATTGTGCCTGAATCATACGAAATCCGTGCTTTGCCGGGTTCGCCTCATCGAGCGCCGCGGTCCCCAGATCGAAGCTGTCGAGTACGGAGAGCAGGTCTGCCACCAATCCTTCATTCGCGAACTTCGCGAGCGTGGCGAATCGTTCCTGTTCCTCCTTTTTATAGTTCGCGAGGTCCGCGTTCGCCCGCTTCCATCCTTCGAGATACTCGTCCCGGGCGCGTTCGGCCGCGGCGAGCTTCGCCGCGGTATCTTCCGCCGATGGCGCGCCTTTCGTCGGCTCTGGTGACGGTTTCATACTATCGAAGAGTGCTCCTTTTCGCACGACCGCCGGAGTTCGCGGAACAAACTGATCGTTTTCCGGTAATCCATCCGCTTCGGACCGATCGTAAGGAGAAGAAACCCTCTCCCCGCGCCGTCCTTAGGAGAGCAGAACCGTCCCGCAATCACCGACAGATGCTCGCTCTTCGTCACGGGGCTCTCTCCCACGAACACGTGCGGCCATGCGTCGCCCTCCCGTAACCACGACTGCGAACCACCGAGGCGCTCCGGGAGCAGTTCAATGTCCTCCACTACCCGCAAAATCTCCCGCTTCGCCTCGACTTCGAGGCGGTCGATGAGCGACCACAGACCACTTTCGTAAAGGGCGTCCCGCGGAAATTCGTAACCGACACCGAAGAGGTTCAGATACTCGGCAATCTCCTCGATGAACGCACTTCGTTCCCCGTGGAGAAATTCACGCGCGAGCAACTGCGTTTCTTTCTTTCTCACGGTCGACGAGTCGGTCTCCGCAAGAAGCTCGCCCACTACGAAACGATAGGCCCGATTCGTGGGCAGTCGGCCACCCGACGGATGCACCTGATAAAAGTATCCCGCGGCGGCGAGGTCGTTCAGTTCGCGTCGGATCATCGCCGGCTTGATACCGAAATCGTACGCCTCAAAAAGACGTTCCGAGGTGACCGGAATCCCGGTCCGAATGAAATCGCGGACCGCTGCGCTCAAAATCGATTTTGTCCGATCCTTCATCCCGTTAGAAATGTGTCGCTGGGGAGGACGCCGACAACGTCTCCGTTTCCCAGGATGGCGAAACACGGAGTATCTGACGCAAAGCGAAATTTCTAACGGGATTCATGGAATCGGCTCCAGTATAGGAGTAGCACTCGTAGGCGTCAAGTGCCAATTTTCTCCGCTGCGAAGCGAGGCTAGAAAATTGAGCATCCCGCAGAATGCGGGGTGCCAATTTTCTCCGAGTGAAGCGAGGTTAGAAAATTAAGCATCCTGCATGGCAGGGCGCCAATTTATCTGAATGAAGCGAAGCAACAATATTG
>CAYHFV010000040.1:0-6914 GCA_964356055.1 uncultured Candidatus Saccharibacteria bacterium | reverse complement strand
GATCATCGACAGTCAGCCGGGCTTCACGGAGTTGTCGGCCTCGGCGGATGAGCCGATCTACCTGAGCGGTTCGACCTTCGCTTACGAACTGGGAGGCAGTCCTGTGGCCGAAGAAACAGATACTCCCGAAGTTCCTGAAACGCCAGAGGAACCGGTCGCTCCTCCAGCAAAAGACCTGTCAGCGTCTGGTGGCGATGCTCACTTCGCCGAAGCTCTATCGGCGCTGAAGGAAAAGGGTATCGCTCTCCCACCCGAACGACAACGAACGGTTTGCGGTAGAACTTTCGCAGACTCTCCAGAATATCCAATCCCGTGTAGTCCTGCACCACGTTCTGAAACTGGCCGCCCCCACCTCCAATCTCAAGGACCTTTTTATCTTGCAAGTTAAATGTTTCAATAAACCTCTTAAGCTCTGGGTATGCGGCGTGATCTTCGGGACGTGCATTGGGATTGACTACTAACGGGTGATACTCCCGCTCGTAAAAACCTGTATAGGCCTTACTTTCGCCGTGCATGCATAAAACTGTCTGGAGGTTGATCCACCACCATTCTCCGGTTAGTGTTCTCCATTCAGTAGCTTCCGGTTGATACGCTGAACTTCTTTCAAGAGTGACATTTGAACCTTTAACGATTCAGCAAAGGAAAGGAGGGCGGCTACATCCTTCGGCAGGCACGCGCCGCCGTACCCCCGGTACCCACCCTCGAGCACGTTAAAATGGCTCGCACCGATGCGCGAATCGGCGCCCGCCGCCGCTTTCACAGTCTCATAATCCGCTCCCAGAGCTCGGCACAAATCAAAGAATTGGTTTGCAAAGATGACCCGGGTCGCCAAGAACGTGTTCCCGAAATATTTCACGAGCTCCGCTTCCATCGCCGGCATGATCTTCGCGTAGGACGCCGTGGGCAGCATCCCGAGAATGCGCTCCGCGAGCGGACGGCTTTCTGGCGTGAACCCCACAATCTGGCGCTCGGGGTGTAAAAAATCGTCCTGCGCGGTTTTTGCGACTAAAAACTCTGGGTTAAAGAGAATCGAGAGGCGCGGGAACCGTTTCTGATACCGAACAGTCGAGCCGGGCACGATAGTCGACTTGATGACGACGATTTGGGAGGGCACAAGGAATGCGAGCGTTTCCTCGACCGCCGAATCGTCGTATCCTCGCCCATCCTCGTGGAACGGCGTCGGGACGCACACAAACACGACCTCAGCCGAACGGATGACATCCGGCGAGCCGATGCCTTTATGCGTGTCGTAGCGCGTCACCTCGTCCCCCTGCCCGCGGGCCTCGAACCAATGGGCGACCGCGCCGCCCACAAATCCAATCCCAACCACGCCTATCCGCATACAACCATCATACCATCTCCAGCTGATTCCTACAGTCGGTTCTTCCGGTACCATTCAACCAAATAGGAAAGGCCGTCTGTGAGCGATACCTTCGGTTCCCACCCCAAGAGTTTTTTTGCTTTGGAAATGTTCGCGAAGGTCACCGGGACATCTCCCGGCTGTTCCGGCTGAAGCACCACCCTCGCTTTCTGCGCGGTCACCCGCTCGAGTGTTCCAATAAATTCCTTAAGAGCGATCGGCTTGTTGCTCCCTAAATTGATGACCTCGTAGCCAAACTGTTTTCCCAAACAGCCGACCACGCCGTCCGCGATGTCGCCGACGTAGGTGTAGTCCCGTTTCGAGTTTCCGTCGCCGAATTGGACGATCTCTCCCCCCGAGAGCATCGCCTTGGTAAAAAGGTAGGGCGCCATGTCCGGTCGGCCCCGTTCGCCGTAGACCGTGAAGAATCGCAGCACCGCGCAATTCAGGCCGTACAAGTGGGCATACGAGTGGATCAAGAGTTCCGCAGCACGCTTCGTCGCCGCGTAGGGCGATATCGGATGATGCGCGGCATCGTTTTCCTCGAACGGCATCTTCGAATTCTTCCCATACACAGAAGAGGAGGAGGCAAACACGAAATCTTTCACTCCGTGGGCTTTCGCGAGCTCCAGAAGATAGAACGTCCCATCAATGTTCACCCGGCAGTACAGCTCGGGATTTTGTATCGACTGGCGGACGCCGGCCCGAGCCGCAATGTGCACGATAGCGTCAAAGGTCTCCTTCTCGAAGACACCGGACAGGAACTTGAAATCACTCACGTCCCCCCGGTACAGCTTGAAGTTCCGGTGGTCGAGGTGTTTCGCGATATTCTCTTCCTTGAATTTCGGCGGGTAGTAGTCGTTGAAATCGTCAATGACGACGACAGAGTGCCCGTCCCGAATGAGCCGGTCCACCACATGGCTGCCGATGAATCCCGCTCCGCCGGTGACGAGTACCTTCATCGTTCCTAACGGTACAACAAATCGGGGAATCCAGTCAAGAATTTTCCTGCTGCGGTGCGCGCTTTAGGGCATCCGGCCAGTACTCTAAGATCCTTTCCGCGACCTCGTTCGCTTTCGCCTCCTCACCTGCGTTCAGGTACAGATTCATGAGTGAGAAGAGCGGCGGGGGGACCTGGGGGCCAATCTCGACGGCGGCGCGGTAGTACCCTTCGGCCGCGCGGTAGTATTCCTCCTTCTGGTAGTTCCGCAAGAGCGTCTCGTACATCTGGCCGAGCGCGAGGTTATGCCGGAGGTTTGTCTTCACCATGAAGGGCTCGATGAAGAGGACAAGGTTCCGCACGACCTCCTCCGGATGGTTCGGATTCTGAATGATACCGAGCACGTCGTAGGCAGCGAACTTCGCGACCTCCTCGTCACCCAGGGGTATCGGAAAGTCGAGCGGCCGCTCGTACACCCGCTTGAACTCGGTGAAGGAACGGATGTTCTGGAGCGCCCGGATCGCGGTGATGTAGCTCCGCGACCGAACAATGGGAAGGTACGATCCGTACATAATGAGGAGAATCGCACCGATGATACCGACAGTCGCGACGAGGTATCTCATCGTGGTTTTCATGGTTTCAAGTGGCGCTCTGCGCCGCGCGGTGGAGGGGACATGGTCCCCGGTTCACTCTCTACGCTGCGGAAGTAAAAAAGTGAGAAGGCGAGAAAGAGGTACCAGTTGTAGTAGATCGTGAGCACATCAAAGAGAACGATTCCCTGCACAAAGTACGCGACGGGGAGCGCAAAGAGGAGGCTCTCCACGAAAATCGAGCGATTCTCCTTCCGCGCGCGGACCATCGCGAAAAATTGGAAGTAGAACACTGCAAAAATCGCGAGGTATGAGAGAAGTCCCAGCGCGCCTGTTTCCGCAAGGTAATCGAACACCACGCTGTGCGCGCGGTCAAACCAGGCGCCGAACGCCTCCCCCGGCTTGAAGTAGCGCGTGTTGAAGTGCCGATCAAACACCTGGATGTAGTTCTCGGGGCCCCAGCCGAGCACCGGACGCTCCTTGAAGCCGGAGAGCGCGATACCCCACATGATGGTGCGGTGCTGAAAGGTTGCCGTTGAGAACGAGATGTCGAAAATGCGCGACCCCGGTAAATTTTTGATGAGCGGCGCGTCTTTAAACTGGATGAGTGTGAACACAAGCGCGGCGAGAAGGATGCCGGCGGTGATGAGCCATTTCCGCCACACGCGGTGGCTGAACGCAAAGTACCCAAGGAAGGCGGCAATCGCCGCGGCGAGGCCGAGGAAGGCCCCACGGGTCGCGGCAAGGTAAAAGGCCGCGAGGAACGCGAGCGTGATGAGGGCGAGCACGGCACTGCCGAATGAGACAAGCTTCCGGTCGCGCCGTTTTACGTGGAAGAGATATGCAATGTAAAAAAAGAGAAAAATGACGAACGCCGCGACGTAGGCGGGGTTCCCGATGGTCCCCTGGAACCGATAGCTCGGATCACCGAACTGCGGACCGATAAACCCTTGGTAGCCGAACCCCGTAAAGATGCCGTAGGCGACCATGAGCGCCCCGCCCCAGAGCGCCCAGCGGAACAGGCGCTCCCAATCCTCCTTCGCCTCGAGGAGGAGCGAGAGAAGGAAGAAGAATAAGCCGAGGTGCAGGATCTGAATCCCGCCCTCCCCGCGTTCGAAGTTCGACCAAAAGGAGAGCGCGGGATCGACGCCGAAGAAGCCAGCGAGGAGGAAGACAACCACGAAAACAAGAACCGCAACCGAGAGTGGTGAGCGAATGACCGCTCGGAGCCTCATAAGGTATCGGTCAGCGTCCTGCTGCAGTACGAGCCCGAGAAGGGTGAGGATGAGCGCGACGTCCACCGAGACGCGGAACCACACGTACTTACCGACGATAAACGGGAAGAGCGACGAGGAAACGACAACGCCCACATAGAGCGCTGAGAGAAAGAGAACAAACTTTGCGGCAGTAAAAAAATTGAACCGCATGCGTTCCTCGTAGTATACCCTCGCACCCTTGCATACGCAAAGGTGGGGCACGCAAAAGGTGTGAGAAAACCACAGCCCCCACCTTTGGTGGGGGCTGATCGCCGATTGTGTGCTATCGGAAAACGCCGCTGCACTCGAATCAGGACTAGGTCTTCGTCGTAACCGTCCCCAAAGAGGGTAGACCCTCGATGTAGAGGTTGTAGATCGTGTCCGAAACATCGGTGTCAGACGAGGGGTTCCCGCTGTACCCGAGTTCGGCTTCCGTCACGTAGAAGACCAGGTTGCCCAGGGCAGAGACCGAGAGCTGGTAGGTGTCGTTGTTCGCCGACGCCGCCGTCGTCTTGACGGTGATGTACCGCCACGAGCCGGCCGGAACGGTCCGGTTCGCCTCCGACGCGGAGAGCGTGAACGGAATCGTGGACGACGCACCCGTCGCACCGCCGTTGCCCGACGAAGTCGCGTAGGTGAGCGACGCATCAGCCGACGTTCCGCCCGAGGCGGACCCGTAGAGGTTGAACTGCGTCGTTGCCGTCGCGGTTCCGCCGTTCGCAATCGTAAACGGCGTAGACGACACGTAGACCGAGGTGCCTCCGCTGTTCGTGATCTTGAAGACACCGATGGTCACCCCAGCCGACGTACCGATGTTCGTTGCCGAAATCGGCGAGATACCCTCAACGGTTACCCTGACCGGGACAACGTACGTAACTCCAGTCGCGGTCGGCGTGCCGGAGACAGTCGCGGTCGTCGTTGCCGAGACCGCACCCTTCACCGCCACGGCTGTGGTCGATGCAATGGCGAACTTGAAGCTGTTCCCGAGATCAGCCACCCCGCCTGCGCCGACATCCGCCTTCACGTAGAGGGTGACTCCCGTGAACGGAACCGGAGCCGAGAGGAGGTTGTCGGAAGCAGTCCACGTCACCGTGCACTGGCCTGCCGCGCAGGTCATCTGCGGCGCGCTCTGAATCAGCGTACTGCCTTCGTAGAGCCGGATATTCTGGAGCGTGGAGGTCGCCAAGCCCGTCGAACCCGTCGAAGTCGCAGTCAAGAGGAGCGACGTGATCTTCTGTTGCTCAACCTGCGACGTCATCTTGAAGGCGAAGTAGGTGCCGTTCGTGGTCCCCGCGGAGACGAGCTGGTCAGTCGAAGGCGATGCCCCCGAGCCAGACACGAGCGAGAGGGTGAGCGTACCTGCCGAGGCGATGGTTATCGTCTGGCCGTTACCGGTGACCGTTTTGCTCGACGCCGCGAGTGTGTTGCCGGTCGTAAACCCGGTCGCCGTTACGTCCCCCGCCGCCGCCACGTTGTAGCGGTGTGCGGTACTGGACGACACGGTCAAGGTGTCGCCCTTGAGTGAGAGGGCAAACGGCGAGGCGCGCGGGACGACGACCGCGGTCTGGAAGGTGAACGTCACTGTGTTCGCGTTCGACGCGGTCGATGCGGTCGTCACGAGCTGGTCCGAACCGTTCCAGAGAGTCAGGTTGGTAATGCCGCCGTAGGCGGTGTTGCCTCCTTGGAGCGTGTCGGTGACGACGATCGAGGTAATCTTCACGTCCTCACCGCCCGCCTGCGAGTTCAGCTGAATCTGCGCCAGCCCGAACTGGTTCGTTCCCGCTACCACCGATTGTGAAACCGGGGTTGCGAGCGTCGTAACCGTGAGCGCGGCGGCAGAGACAGAAATCTGGTGGCCGTCAACGGCGCTCACCCCAGGATCCAAGAGATCGTTCGTCACGATCCGCTTCACCTGGATGATGTCGAAGTCGTTCACGGTGTAGTTCGACGTCGATGTCGCCGTCGAGTTCACCGACGCCTCAATCGTGATGTAGCTGTTCACCCCCGCGTTTAAGAGCGGGTAGGACGAGAGCGTCACGGTCGCCACCGTACCGGCAACCGGGAAGTTCGTCGTATTCGCCGCGGAGCTGTAGACGGTCTGGTCATTGACCTTCACGTAGACCGTGCCGGTCAGTGCCACGCCGTTCTGGATAATACCGAACGAAACCTGACGGAGTTCCATCTGCTCGCCGGTCGGTTTCGCGTAGTACTTCGCGAGAACGACGCTCGTTGCACCCGGTACGACCGCCGCGGAGGGCGACGACACGTCACGGTTGAACTGCATCGAACCAGAACCGATCGTCTGGATGTTCCACCCATTGCCGATCGGGAACGAGGTGTCGTTCGTGCCCGCGCTCGGGATCACCGAAACACCCGTCGAGACGCCGCGGATATCGATGTCGTAGTTGTTATACACCACGAACTGGATCGTCCGGGTCGTTCCTCCAATGAGCTTCGCCTTGATCGTAAAGTCCTTGGTGAGACCCTTGTCGATCAGGTAGGGCGATGCCGAGAGGTTGAAGTGTACCCATTTTTCGGAGGGCTGTGCCGTTGCGAGAACGGTTCCGTCCTGCGCGACAAGCTGCACATCCTTGTAGTCCGAGGCTGCCGCGCTCCCGTAGTTATAGAGCGAGAGGCTGTAGAGGCGGATCCCCTCATTCGAGGACACCTCCTGGAGGCGGAACTTCGTCATGTCCTGCGCCGAGGTCTCATCAACGTTCAAGGTTGACGAGGAGACCGCGAGGACATCGAGCGTCGTGGAGGCGAGC
>CAYHFV010000039.1:0-6915 GCA_964356055.1 uncultured Candidatus Saccharibacteria bacterium | reverse complement strand
GTCCTGAACCACTAGACGATAGGGCCAATAAGTCTCTCAATCGCTTTTCGTGACTTCCAAGACTTCACCTGCAATTCGCGTTGTCGAGCTTCTTGTCTCGTTGGCAACTCTTCTGTGTACACTACCTTCCACGGCCGATGTGCTCTCGTTGACTGTACTTCACCTCGGTTATGCTTGGCAACTCTTTCACTAATGTTTTCCGCCGAACCGATATAGTATCTCCTATTCCGTTCTGACTTTAAAACATAGAACGTGTATTCCATAGTCACCACTAGCTCCGATTTTGTTTTCGGCAGAGCCGAAACCACAAAATCGAGAGTCCTCGATTTCTCTATTCCCCTGGAATGAGAAATCGGGAACGATAGGGCCAATTAATTTTTCAAAGGTATTCCTCGATTTTTTCGCTATCGGGAATTATAGGGCTAGTATTAGTTTCCAGTTTACAATCTTTAGTGGTCGATTGTTACTCGTCGTACAGTCCCGGCTTTGCGAGCCACTCCTGGTTCTGCCGAACCAAAAGCTCAGCGGCGCGAGCGGGATCCGCCATCACCTCCTTCACCACCTTTTCCAAACGGACCGCTTGCGAGGCCTTGAGGAGCGCGAGGTCCCCCTCCTGCAGCTTTTCCTGGAGGAAGAGGCCCGCCTCCCGGACGTTTGTAAATGTGAAAACCGAGCGCTTCGAAAGTCCGGCCTTCACCGCTGCTTCAGCGATGAATTTCCCGCGGAGACCAACGGTGATGAGAACGTGTACCGCGCTCGCCGCGAGCCGACCGGCGGCCTCGTGACTCTGGAGCGTGTACTTTCCAATCTCGAGCATGTCACCCAAAACCGCGATTTTGCGCTTCCCACGCATGCTTTTCAGGGTTTCGAGCGCCTCGCACATCGAAAGCGGCGAGGCGTTATAGGTATCATCAATGAGCGTCGTGTGCTTTATCCCCTTGAGGACGCGGAATCGTCCCGCAGGCGCCTGATAGTGCGATAGAGCCTCCGCAATCTTAACCAGGTTCATACCGAAAATCAAACCGGTCGCGGCGCCAATCGCCGCGGCGATCGCCTGGGGGCGGCCGACGACGTCCTCGAGCCGGACCGGCACGAAGCTCCCACCGTAGCTCAATTTGAACGAGAGGCCGGCCCGCCCTCCCTCGAAGCGGTTCGTGAGGTTCGAAATGCGCAGGTCTGCCCGATCGGAGAAACCGAAGGTGATGACGTGCGCGCGGGTCTGTGTTCGAAGTTCAAGGATGGCCGGCTCGTCGGCGTTCAGAATAGCGAATCCCGTGACCGGCAGCTGGGTGATGAGGCGCGACTTCTCGCGGAGGACGGCCTCGGGCCCCGAGAAGAATTCGACATGGACGGGGACCTCCCCGACCGCGGTCAGGATCCCCACATGGGGGCGCGCAATGCCGAGCAGGTATTTCATATCGCCCGGACGGTCGACGCCGTACTCGAGGACGAGTATCTCCGGATACCGCCGGCTCTGGAAGATGAGCCGGAAAATACCGCGGATCATGGCCGCAAGCCAGAAGAACGCACCACCCGTCTTCGTGTAGTCGCCGATGATCGTGAGTGGAAGCCCCAGTTCGTTGTTGAAACTTTTCGAGGGCGCGCGGACGCGGCGATCGTAGGAGAGGACGGTTCGAATAGCCTCCTTAGCCGAGGTCTTCCCAACGCTTCCTGTGACCCCTACCACTCCGGGCTTGTACCGGAGGATGGTGAACTTCGCGAGCAACTTAAGGAATAATTGGAGGATGGTGAGCGGTGCGGCGGTCATCCCGTTAGAAATGTATCACCGGAGAGGTGTCGGCAACACCCCTGCATCAAAAGACTCCGGACAAAACCAGCGTTCTGTTGCACGGCGAAATTTCTAACGGGAGTCATGGTTGTAGCGTACCCACATTATCCGGCGGAATGCGGTAGTGATTCAAGGTGAACTGCATGAGGTCACGGAACGCGGGGACGACGGTGAGCCCCGCGAGTTCGCCGACCGACGGCTGGTCGAGCTTCACGAGAATAGCCGCCTTCGGATTCGACGCGGGAGCGAACCCGACGAAGGTGTGAATCATCTCTTCCGTATACCCTCCTTTGCCGGGGATGAGCGCCGTTCCCGTCTTTCCCGCAACGCGGTACCCTTCGATAACCGCCACTTTCGCGCTCCGGACGGTCAATTCGAGCATCCCGGTTACGTCGCGGGCGGCATCCGCGTCGATGACGCGGCGGACAACGTACGGCTCCTCATCGCGGGCGAGATACGGCTTCATGAGCAGCCCGCCATTCGCAATCACCGAGTAGGCAGTTACAAGTTGAAGCGGCGTCACCGCGATTCCCTGGCCAAACGAGGCGGTCGCAAAATCAATGGCACGGGCGCCCCGGCTTTCAAGGTTGTCCATATCTCCTGCCACCTCGTCAGGGACGAGCCCAATGCCCGTTCTCGCACCAAAGCCGAAATTCTTCAAAGAGTCAAAAAAGCGGTCGTGACCGATCTGCTGTTCAGCGAACACCGCTCCGGTGTTTATGGAATGTTCGAGAACGTTCGTCATCGTCGCCTTTCCGTACGCCTTCCGGTCGTAGTTCGTAATGGTTCTGCGGTTCAGCGTAATCGAACCCGTGTCCACGTAGCGGGTGGACGAAGTGAAGGCGCCGAGAGAGATGCCCGCCGCCATGGTGATGGACTTCATGACCGAGCCCGGCTCGTAGACGTACTGCACCGCCGGATTTATGAACGAGGCGAGCGACGATTCCTTGTACTCATTCGGATCGAAATCGGGCTTCGAAGCCATCGCGAGTATCTTTCCCGTTGCCGGCTCCTGGATAATAACCGTGCCGCCGGTCGCCTCATACTCCTCCATAAGCCCTTGGAGGACCTGCTCGGCACGGGACTGAAGATTCCAATCAACAGTTGCGTGAACGTCTGCGCCTTCGGCGAGTACCGCGTCCTCACGCTTTTCGATGCCGTAAAGGCCTGCCGGTTCGGGGGTGGTTTCATTCACGCCCACGAAACCGACGAGGTGTGACCCGAGCGATCGGGACGGATAGTAACGATACTGACGCGAGATCACGTACACGCCGCGGAGACCAAGTTCCCTCACCGCGGCGATCTGGTCGGGAGTCGCTTTGTCGAGGAGGGGGTAGAACTTTCCGGTTGACGCCGCAAGCGTCGCGGCGAGTTCTTCCTCGTCCTGTACCACAATGGGGGCGAGCGCCTGCGCTGCCGCCGCGGGGTCGCGAATATCGCTCGGCGAAGCGAACACGAACGGGTAGTCGGCGTTTAACGCCACCGGGATATCCGTCCCGTTCCGGTCGGTAAAAAAAATCTTGCCGCGACGGAGTTCCCGTTCGGCGATGAGCTCTCCCCGCGATTGGACGCGCGCAAAGAATTCGGCGCCCTGTTCAACTTGCAGTTGAAAAAGCTTAAAAACGATGCCTCCGAAAAGCACGGAGACAATGAGGGTTAGTGTGACGAAACGGAAAGCCATTGCCGTTCGTTGAGATACTCAGGCCGTTTTTCCATGATGAGACCGAGATCTTTTGCCAGCCGCTCGAGGGAGGCGGCATCGGTCATAGAGTAGAGAGAGTTCTTCAGGTCGGCGTTCTTCACCTGGAGCGTGACGGTTTCGGCGCGGAGCGCTTTCTTGACTGACCGGGCCTCGACGACCGACGCGTACTCGAACACGTAGAATAATCCCCCGCCCCCGAGCACGATCCCGAGGATGATAAGAAAGGAGAGAAACGATGTATTCTTATGTGGTTTGATGATGGTCATTGGGGTAGGAACTAGAAACTAGTGGCTAGTGGTTAAAAATTTGACGGCACGGAGTTTTGCCGACCGGCTCCGCGGATTTTCCCTGACCTCGGTTTCCTGCGGCACGAGGGGTTTCTTCGTGAGTGCCGTCGCAGCCCCATGCGCGGCGAGTATCCGGAACAAACGCTTCACCAACTTATCTTCGAGTGAGTGGAACGAGATGACCGCCGCGCGGGCGCCAGGCGCCGCGACCGACGGGAGAAATCCAAGGAACGATTCGAGATTTTCGATCTCCCGGTTCACCGCGATGCGGAGCGCTTGGAAGGTCCGCGTCGCGGGGTGGATCCGACCCCGCTCGTACCCACGGGGCACCGCGCTCATGATCGCCTCCACAAGTTCCCCGCTCGTTCGAAACGGCCTCGCTCTCCGCTGCCGCACGATCGCCTCCGCGATACGCGCCGCATACCGCTCTTCGCCGAATGTGGCAATGAGGCGGGCGAGCATTTCTTTCGGCTCCCGATTCACCAGGTCGGCGGCGGACCGGTCGCCCGCGAACACGCCATACCGCATGTCGAGTGGCTCGTCGCGAAGGAACGAGAGTCCGGAAACCGTACCGAGTTCGAGGGACGAAAATCCAAGATCGAGGAGTACGACGTCCGGATTTGGGAGTCTGTAGCGCTGGAGGAGTGTCGGGAGGTCGCCGAAGTTCGCGTGCGCCGCAATGAATCGGACATGGCTCCCCAGCGTGCGGAGCAAGTCGTTCAGGCGGCTCGCAGTCGCGGTGAGCGACCGTTCGTTCCCCTCGATACCGAGGAATGTGCCGCGTCCTCTAAGCCGTTCAATGAGCGCCTGGGCATGCCCTCCCCCTCCGAGCGTTCCATCAACGATGAACTCGCCGGGATGCGGGTCAAGAATGGTGACAACCTCATGTAAAAGAACGGGAATATGGGACATGGCAATGAGAAAAGGTAATGGGTAATGGATGATGATTTTTCTTTATTACTCCCGTTACCCAATTAGCAATTACTAACTGCGTGCCTATATTCCTAATTCTCCCAACTTCTCGGCGATTTCATCTGACGCCGATTCGGTCTTCGACTTGTACGCCTGCCACGCCGTCGCATCCCACACCTCGATCCGGTTCATGAGCCCCGCGACGACTGCCTGCTTCGTGATGCCCGCGTACTCACGCAGGTAATCCGGGATGAGGACGCGCCCCTGCTGGTCGAGCTTCACGTCCATCGCGCCCGCAAGCATGAGGCGCGCAAAAGCGCGCGAGTTCCCCTGCGCGACTCCGAGTGTCATAAGCTTCTCCGCGAAGGGCTCCCACCCGGTGATGCTGAAAATGAAAAGCGATTTGTCGAGGCCGCGCGTAATGATCGCGCCGGCCTTCAAGGCGTCGCGAAACTTCGCCGGAATGGCTACCCGACCTTTTATATCAACCGTATGCGTGTATTCGCCGAGGAGCATGGTAGTTGTCCCCCGAAGTGGGCACTTATCCACACAGTTGTCCACAATTCCCCACCTCTATGCACCATTATACCACCACTCCACGCAACGCAAAATTCCACAATCCTTCCTCTCTATACCACATGGCTGGAAAAGATGAGATTTTGTGCGACTCTCGATTTTTTTCGCGCCCCACTTATTAACATATTGTGCACCAATAGGAACGAGAACGGACATTTATCTCAAAAAAAATCGCCGATGTGTCGGCGATTTTTCCTGCTTTTCCCGCCCCCACGGCGCGGGACTCGATTTCAACCGTTGTTTTTTTCAACTGTTCCATCGGGATATACAAGCTGCGCATCCTCCCCTGTTTCGGTGTAGATGCACTCCTCCCCGATGCGGCGTGCGATATCTGCGAGAAATTCGAAAAGCTCCGGAATGCGCTCTTTTCCGACGAAGGCGACCGAATACATTTCATGCTCGCCGGAGACCACCCGGCTTCCGGTGCTCTTCCAGCGTCCCCGTAACAAACCCGGGAAGACGGTGAAACCTCCAAATCGTTCCATTAGAAACTCCTCGAGCGCATTTTTGAGTGTCTGTCCCGCATCGTTGCAAAATTTACTTATCGGGAGCGAGGGGAGATAAAAGACAGCCGACCGGCCGAGCGAAATGGTTCGGTAGCCCATACGAGATCCTCCTTCATTTCTTATCGTCGTTGTTGTGTGAATGACTGCGGAGAAGGATACAAGAAAAACGCCGCACCGTCAACGGTGCATTACGGGTAGGTGAGCTGGACAACATTCGAACGACTTTGGTTACAGAAACTCAAAGTTCCTTGCAATCTTTCCTGAAAGTTTGATATTGGTGGGCCCAATAGGGATCGAACCTATGACCTTTCCGATGTGAACGGAACGCTCTACCACTGAGCTATGGGCCCATGTTACAGGGTGAGGGATGAATGCAGTGCTCTAACCAGCTGAGCTATGCGCGCCCGATGGCCTCAGTATACAAAAACGACCGCCGGGCGCAACCGGCGGCCGTTTTGCGGGCAAGACCTACGCGAGCTCTACCGTCGCGCCGACTGCCTCGAACTTCTTCTTCAACTCCTCGGCATCCTCCTTCTTCAATCCCTCTTTCACCACCTTCGGCGCACCTTCCACAATATCCTTCGCCTCCTTGAGGCCGAGGCCCGTCACCTCCTTCACTACCTTGATGACGTTGATCTTCTGCTCTCCGCCGACTTTGAGGACCACGTTCCACGCGGTCTTCTCTTCGGCCGAGGCGCCGCCCGCGCCCGGCGCGGCCACCGCCATCGCGGCGGCGGAAACGCCGAACTTCTCCTCGAGTTTCTTCACGAGATCGGCGAGCTCAAGCACGGTGAGCTTCTCAATCTCGGCAATGAGCGTATCGAATTTGTCTGACATAGAATTAACGATTAACTAAAGACAGGAAACGGCACACGGGCAATCTGTACCGAATTCTGTTTTTAGTCTTTTGTTTTTTGTTATTTGTTTTGTTTCGCCCTTTGATCCAACACGTACGCGAGCGAACGGATCGGTGAGATGAGGAGCCCCACCAGTTGGGTGAGGAGCACCTCGCGCGGCGGGATTTGTCCGTACCGCTGCATCGTTCCGGCGTCGATGAGCGCCTTTACCTTCGTGTCGTAGCCGCCCACGATGGCGAAGATCCCCTTCTTCTTGAACTGCTTCCCGAACTTCCACACCGTGCCC
>CAYHFV010000038.1:0-7211 GCA_964356055.1 uncultured Candidatus Saccharibacteria bacterium | reverse complement strand
TCTGGCCGAGTCTCGCGCACGGCGACGCGGGATCTCTCTGCGCCGATCTTTGCAGAGTACACTCCTATCGACACGAGCGAGGAGGGGGCCGGGGGCGCTCAAGTGACGCCGGACTGGGCGAGCGCCCGCACCGATGGGAATCGCTTTATGAACACTCGAAAATACGGGATCACCCGATCGGCCTGCGTCTGCTGAAGCATGACCTCCGAGACGAGGATACGGTAGGGTTCCCGTGTCCTTCGCCACGGAAAATCGCGCCCCGAGCGGTCAAAAAATGCATACACCGCGTGACGGAAAGCGCGGAGAGCGGCGGGAGAGAGCGGAGACGACGGATGACGTTTCCTCACGGACGGGAAACACGGGCGAAGTCGGTACGAGCGCGTTCAAGCGAGGTCCGCAGTGTGTGGTTGGCTTCCGCGAGCGCTTCTTGTTTCATCCGCGCAAGCTCTGCGATGCGCCGCTCGAGCCCCTCTGTCACCCCGGTCTCGGTGCGGAACCGATCACGCGCACTCCGGACAGTCGTCCGAAGGTCGCCGCGAACCCGGCTGACATCGTCACTGTCGTTGCAGGCGATCTTCGCCCGCATCACCGCGGCATCAATTTCTTGTTTTAACGCCGCGTGCGCCGCTTCGATCCGAACATGTTCAGCGGCAATGACCTCGTCAACACCGGCGCGAAATTCACTCGCGGCGCGGTCGAACGCATGCCGATGCACGCGAACCGCTTCGGTGATCGCCGCGCGAAACCGACGGATCGCCTCACGTTCGGCGTCGCTCATCACCTGCCGTTCGAGTGCTTCGAACTGTGCCGTGCGGTACGCATCCATTTCCGCGCGGCGTTCCTGCCGTAGCGTACCCACCTCCTCCCGGGTTCTCGTCACCTTCCCGCGTCGCTCATCCCAATCGTCGTCGATCAGTTTCACGCGCGACGTGAATTCGCGACCGGCGTCCTTGGCCAGCCTGTCAAGCTTCGCGCACGACGACCGTTCATCGCGTCCGCCGCGATCTTCCTCTTTGGCAGAAACGGTCCGCGGCACGAACACAACGAGGCAGAGCGCCGCGGCGACGAACACCATGAATCCAAGGGCTGTCGGCTTAAAACGCATATTCATTGAAAAATTGGGCGCTGTCGCTCATAACCGCGGCGGCAGGAACCGCGAACGACGCCTGTGTCAGCTCCTGATTGAATGCCGCGCTCTCGTTCGATATATCAACGAGCGCCGCATTTACAATGCCGTCCACCGACCCTACGGGAGGACCGAGCGATTCCAAGGGGGCGGGCTGCTGCAGTGAAGGTGGCGCGGCGGGCGCATCCGCACTTTCTCTCCCGATGCCACTCTCCATGGAAACGGGTGCTGTTTCCAGTATTGCTGGCGGCGTTTCTTTAAAGAAAGTTGGTGCCACCTCCGGAGTTGACCGTATGAGGACTACAAGCACGACGGCGGCGAGGGTGAGCGCGGGAAGACCGAAACGGAGCATGGGTCGCATCCCTACCGTCATCCATGAAAACCGGCGGCGTTCTTCTGTAGCGGGAAGACGCGCAATGATGCGAGAGAGTACCTGTGGCGGCGGGGTGATCCGCGTGCAGGCATGCACAAGCGTCTCGGCGTCGCGGAGCGTTTCTCGAACGAGATCGGCGTGCCGAGGAAACCGCGCGATGATGGCAGGGACTTCCACGCCACGCTCGTGAAGTTCGAGCGCCTTCGCAATAATAGTATCGAGTTGGTCGTGTATCTGCATACGCATCAAGAAGAGAGTAGGTGCCGCAGGTGACTGAGTTTTCCGCGGAGCGCACGGAGCCCCCGACTCTGGAGCTGTCGGACGGCATCCTCTCGTTTTCCCATCACGGTGGCGATCTCTTTCGTTGAAAGTCCGCCTAAAAATTTGAGTGAGAGCATGTCACGCTGTTCGTCGCTCAGCGTCGCGAGGGCGTCCGTGAGAAGGTCGGCGGTAACGGAATGGTCAACGGCGACCGCGATATCCACTGAGCCATCGGCAACCTCCGCGAACGGCTCGGCGTCGCTCTCGACGTCGCTGAACCGGATCTCGCGCCGGCGCTTCCAATGGTCAATAACGGTGTTCCGCGCGACCGTGAAGAAGTACGCGAGCGGCGAAACGCTCCGCACCTCAAAGCGGCCGATGGTTTGGTAGACCTTCATAAACACCGTCTGCGTGAGGTCCTCGGTGAGCACCTTGTCGTTCACACGGAGGTAGATGTACCGATACACGGGGGTGAAATACAACTCGTAGAGTTGTCCGAACGCCCGTGCATCGCCCGCTTTTGCTTGCCGTACAAGCTCTGCCGGTTCCGGTGTGCTGCCCATAGGTATAACGAATGATACCTCACGTTCGTGATTTTTTCCTCTGGAAACGTGGGGAGGAAAATTTCGATCAAGAAAAATAACCACCGCGAGATTGGTATTTTCCCTTAGGAGGCTGGGAACGGAGATGCGGAGGAGGTTCCTTTCGGCGCACGCTTACTGAACACGAAGAGGTAAAGGATCTCGAGAATCGCAAGCGTGTTCACGACAAGGAGCACGATGAACCACCACTTCTCGTTCCGGTGCGCTGCTCTCCAAAGCGCGACGCCCTTCCAGGGAAGCGTCCAGAGGATAATCAATGTGAGGAGCGCACTATTCTCTCTAAAAAATTGTTCGAATCCCATAGTTTTTCTACGAGGTGCGACCTTTCGCTCATAGCTCGCGTTTTTAATTATATCGTATCGTTTCCTGGGTTACCGCAGCGCTTCCGTCGCGGCGTCGCGATAGCTACAGTACGCGCATGCCGCTACAGGTCCAGGAGCGGCGGGTGTTTCAAGACAGCGCCGAATATCCTGAAGCGTTCCCTCAACCCACGCGTCGCTCCCCACGTACGGGACGATCCGTATGTCAAATTCGAGTTTTCCGTCAAACGCAGCTCGATCGGTCTCCCCATTGCAGTAGACGAAGTACGCAGTGTTCGATACCGGAAACCCGTTCCGACGGAAGAGCCACTGGTACACCTCCGCCTGGTGCTTGTATCCTTCATAGAGGTGTGCTGCCACGGTCACCTTTTCCTGCTTCGCCGTCGCTTTGTAATCGACGATCATAAGCTCGCCCTTCGGATCAACCCATACGTCGTCGATGGCGCCGAACACGAGGAAATTGGTCGGTATATGGTGGTAACTGATGCCTCGGCGCAACGCGGTCCGCCACTGCTCGATCGATGGGTGCTGGAATGGCACCGCGTCGATGCCGTATGTGCGCATGAGTGGATGTGCGGTGTTCCGGGCGCGGTGCACATCGAACTCTTTCTTGAGCAACGTATCGACCGCGTTGTTTAAGGTGAACGGCATACTCGGCGGCCGTTCGATTCCCTCACGCCGGTCAAGATAAAAGCACCGCGGGCATTCGAGAAAGAAGTCTATCTTCGAGCGGCTGAGGGGGAAGGGAGCGGTCGCGGTTGGATCGAAGCGATTCCTCGCGCGCCGGACATTCGGTTTCATAAGAGGTATGAGCGCGGGGTCAGTATACCACGCACCTTACAAAAACACACCCCGCCCGAATCGGGCGGGGTGTGTTTTTTTTAATTCAGCGGTGTTCTAGTAACCACCCCGGCCACCGAAGCCGCCTCGGCCACCGAAGTCGCCGCGCGGGCGACGGGTTTCCGGGGGACGCGCTTCGTTCACCGTGAGCGTTCGGCCACCGAGTTCCTTGCCGTTCCAGAGATCGATCGCCTTCTGCGCCTCATCATCGGTGGACATTTCGACGAAACCGAACCCTTTCGGGCGGCCCATCATTTTGTCCATAATGATCGTTGCAGAGACCACGGTCCCTGCCTGCGCAAAAGCGTCGCGGAGCTCGGCCTCGGTCGTCGAATACGGAAGACCACCAACGTACAATCGCTTTGCCATTGTGCTCGTATGTGTTTAACGTGTAGGGCGACCACTCGCCTGGCCCACGAACCACAAAGGGTTTGCGCTCGCCCGAACGTTTTCACACCCGAGCGACCCCTCAATTCGCACATGGCGGACCGGGGGAGAACCAATTGAGAAACCTACGTACACTACGCATTTTCCAGTGTACCGGTACCGGGCGTCTCTGTCAAACGCCGTTATCCTATGAAGTGAATACGCGCCACCTCCGCCCGACTCCCGGTGCGCAGGGGCGGCCCCCAGGTTCCCACGCCCGGCGACGTGTACACCACGAGTCCTCCAGCAACCCGCAATCCCCCATCGTAGCCCCCGTAGACAAGGCGGGTAAGATAATTGAACGGCCAGAGTTGTCCCTGGTGGGAGTGCCCCGAGAGCTGCAGTGAAATGCCGGCCTTTGCACTCTGTTCGATTGCAACCGGAGCGTGGTGGAGCATGATACTCGGACGGGTGGGATCGAACGCCATGCGAGAGAGGATGGGAGTGAGCTCTTCTTCCATCTCAGCCATCCGGTAATCAACGCCAATCACCTGCACCCCCGCCACCTCCCGCACCGCATCCCGCAACACCGTGACGCCGGAAGCCGCGAGCGCCTCCGTGGCCTTTTCCACCCCCGCGAAGAGGTCGTGATTTCCGATGGAGCAGTAGACACCGAGCGGAGCATGAAGCTTTTTGAGCGGTGCAGCGGAAGCGGCCATGTCAATTTTCGGTCCATCAAAAAGATCCCCAGGAATGAATACCACGTCGGGGGCGAGCGTGCTCACGCGCGTCACGACGCGTTCCAAGAACCGGGCAGCATGCACGTGGCCGAGGTGAACATCCGAGAACACGACGGCGGTCTTTCCCCGCCATGAGTCGGGGAGATCCCTGACCCGCACCGACAATTCCCGGACCGTGATGCGATTCGCGTTCCACGCGGCGAATGCGGACGCAATTGCCGCCCCGAGAAAGAACACGCCAGCGAGGGTAGGGAGGCGTTCAATGCCACCGTATTTTAGGACGAATGGGAACACGAGCCACATGAGACCCGATGCGATGACCAGATGATGAAAAATACCGAGCCACACCGCGGAAGCGGTGTACCAGAACCGAACCGGAGCGGCATCGGACCTGTGCGACAAAATCGAGGCCAGAATGAAGCTCATCGCAAGGATGGTGAGCGCGAACCCGAGCGCGATTTGACCCGCGCCCCCCGTCACCTCGAAGAATAAAACGGCCGTCTTCCAGACAAAAAAGTGCAGTACACCAAGTACTGCTGCAACCACGCACAAAAACAGAATGAATCCCTTTCCCATAACGAAACGCCCGACGGGCGTCTTCACAGTATGATACCGCGCTGCCGTCTATCAGTAAAGCGCCGGACAACAGAAAGCCCCGACGTCCGCCAGTTGGCGGAGTCGGGGCGGCTAGGGTTTTACGTTCAGGGTAGTGTATACCTGGAGCATCTGGTGGTAGGCGGCATTTTCCTGCTCGAGAAAATCGGAGAGCGAAGAGATCGACTGGAAGATGAAATTTGCCTTGGAGGCTTCGCCGGGGTCCGCTCGCTCGGCGGCCTTCAAGGCGCGATCGGCGGCGTTCACCATCGCCTTAGGATCCAGGTCTGCATCATCAGGGATCGCGCCGACGCCGGTAAGAATCCACCCTAAAAGACCGTTCGTAATCCGAACACAGGCGAGCGCGACATACGCCTCAAGGAGCTGACGATTCTCACGGAGACCCTTACTCCACTCATTCACCTCGGAGTCGGCGCGAATGCTGCCGTATCTCGCGAGTCCCGCGATCCATGCACGCGCCGCCGCATCAATGATTACTTCCCAATCGGGAAGTGGTGCGGGGACCGGCCCATCGTCCTGCGATACCGATCGAGGAAACCGCTCCTCGTTCTCCACGATCAGGTCGTTCGCGAGCCGGACGCCGATGCCCTCGCACGTCATCAAAAAAACCTGGAGAAATTTCTCCGTTCGGTGCTCATCAATCACAAAATACCTCTTTGATTTTTATCGAATGACTTTTCTCACCCTATCAAATCCGTATGGAAAAGGGAATGGTTATGTCTCCTCGCCGCTCTTCTCCTCCGAGCCATCAGTTATATCGAACGCCCCGTAGTGCCGATCGTCCGTGCAATCGCACTCCTCGAGCGGCTGCCCGTGTGCCGGACATTCGGGCGCTCCGCACACGCCCGGCCGGTCGAGAACTCCGCCACACCCCCCCGTGCAGAGGTAGTGTTTTTTCATATTCACCTCCAGTATATCAATTGGGATTTCCACCGTCTGGCGTCGTGGTAATATGCTATACTCATTCAAAAGGTCCAACCAAGAATTGATGCGGAGTAATTACACACATGAAGTGCACACTCCACTGGGTTGCCTGGGTGCTCGTCGTGATCGGAGCGATTAATTGGGGGCTCGTGGGCGCGTTCGGGTGGAACCTCGTCGAAACGATCGCGGGGATGGGTACGGTTGCCGACATCATCTACATCATCGTCGGCATCGCCGGCATCGTCCTTATCTTCGAAGGATCGTGCAAGGGATGCAAGATGAAATACGAGGTGAAGCCAGCATCTCCCCCCCAGCAGTAAGGGAACGCGTTCCAGACACACCCCGGAGGGGGTGTGTTTTTTATGCGTGTTGCATCATATCGCGCAGGGCGCAAAATTCACACTCGCTCCGTCCGCAACGGGCGTCCCAGAACGAAAGCGAGAGAATCTCGCCGCCGACTCTCATAATAAGCGCCGCAAGCTCGCGCGCCTCTTCCGGAGAAATAACGAAGTGCTCGCGGTGATACCTTCCTTTTGCGTCCGGTTGGATGAAATCGATGTCCGCAGAGGTCATGCGATACTTTCCCTCTTCGTGATGATCGAGGAGCACGCGGTAAAACACGAGCTGGCGTTTCTCATTTCCCTCCTCGAGCCCGCGGCGGGCTTTCGGCTTTCCGGTTTTATAATCAACCACATTCACCTCGGTGCCGCTGCCGACGAACTCCAGTTTATCGATCCGTCCGGTCAATCGAATATCGGGGGCGAGCAGCACGCCCGGAATGGAGAACTCAGTGATGACGTTCGTCTGCCAGTCTCCGTGGTAACGATCGTAGTAGCCGGAGAGCGCCGCCCTGCCGCGCGCGAGCGACTCGTCGAAATC
The DNA here is from genome assembly GCA_964356055.1 of uncultured Candidatus Saccharibacteria bacterium. Taxonomy (GTDB): domain Bacteria; phylum Patescibacteriota; class Minisyncoccia; order UBA6257; family GWB1-50-10; genus JAUSKB01. The sequence goes on along the minus strand of CAYHFV010000038.1, from coordinate 165 downwards.
GTTCTGCGCGAGCGCCTCATTGCCCAAGTACCGCCGGAACGCGTTCAGTAAGAATTCCTTCGGTACCGTGCGCTCTTTCGCCTGCACAAAAAGATCGCGGAGGGCGGCGTGGACGGCGGTTCCGTACATTTCATGCTTCGTTTTCGCCCGGGGGATACGGAGCAG
>CAYHFV010000037.1:0-7299 GCA_964356055.1 uncultured Candidatus Saccharibacteria bacterium | reverse complement strand
CCCCCCCCCCCCCCCCCCCCCCCCCCCCCCCCCCCCCCCCCCCCCCCCCGGGGCTCGGCAACCAGTTCCTCTCGCACATCCGCGAGGTGAACGCGGTGCTAGAGCTCATCCGATGCTTTAAGCAGACGGACATCATTCACATTGAGGGGAGCGTGGACCCGGTGCGCGATTTTGAGACCATCAAAACAGAACTCGTTTTAAAGGATCTCGAGACGGTGGAGCGGCGCCTCCCCAAGGCGGAAGCGGACGCCCGCGGCCGGAGCGCAGAGGCGATTCATGAGGTGGAGGCGCTCACCGTCATCAAGGCGGCATTGGAGCGCGGCGAACCTCTTCGTCGCGGCAGGGAGCCGCTCGACTCGCACGACCCCGCAACCGCGGTGGTGCGTCAGATGAATCTCTTGACCGCAAAGCCGCAGCTCTTTCTTTTGAACGGCGCGCCCGAAGACGTTCCCCGAGAACTTATCACGCTCATCGAAAGAACCGGCGCCGGATACGTCGTCGCTGACCTCGCATGCGTGAAAGCGATACCAGACCTCATCCGCAAGGCGTACGAGGTACTGAGCCTTATAAGTTTTTTCACGACTGGCGAGGACGAAACGCGTGCATGGACGATTCAGGCGGGAGCCAAAGCGCCGCAGGCAGCGGGCACGATTCACACTGACTTTGAGACCAAATTCATCCGTGCGGAGGTGGTCTCCTACGACGATCTCGTCACGGCGGGGGGGTGGGTCCAGGCGAAACAAAAAGGAAAGCTCCGTCTCGAGGGGAGAGAGTACATTGTACAAGATGGGGATGTTATCGTCGTTCGCCACGGGTAAGCGCCGAACAAGCGAAACGCCCGGGATGACCGGGCGTTTCTGTTATGGCACCTCCTGTCTTGTTTCCGGAGGAGATGCGGCGAGTGCCGCGAGCGCAAGCGCGGCGAACGCGAGGCCGAAGTCACGGAAGGTGACGTCGTCCACGCCGTAGAAGACGAGTATCGCCGCGAGGTCGAGGAAGGCAACGATACCGATCGTAGCGAGCCAGCGGCGGGAGAGAAAGAGGATGAGAACGCCGAGCACGAGTTCGCCCACCGAGTGGAAAAGAAGAAAGGTCTCGCGCGGGAGGAGGGCACCGACCCACTGTGGCACGAAGCCGATCCAGCTTTCGGGATCAATGAGCGCCTGAAGGCCGACGTAGAGGAAGACGAAGCCGACGCCGACCTTGAGGAGTAGCACGGGACGGAGGAGGCGGAAAACCGAATCAATGCCGGACATGGGTATCAGTATACCCCACATCTCCTGCACTCACTACGGAAGATGAGAGGGTATGCCGCGTCGCGATTTCTCTCGAAAGGTGCAGGAGTATGCCGTATAATGAACGCACCGATGCAGTACGAACTCACCCTCGAACGCTACCAAGGACCGCTCGAAAAGCTCCTCGAACTCATTGAGGGACAGAAGCTCGAGATCACTCAGGTGAGCCTGGCGCAGGTCACGGGCGATTTTCTCGCGTACATTGAGACGCTCAAGGCGAGCACGAGCGACAGTTCGACTGACCCAGGGCTCGTCGCGGATTTTCTCGTCGTCGCCTCGAAGCTCATTCTTATCAAATCGAAAGCGCTCCTTCCCACATTGCCGGTCACCGAAGAAGAAGAGGCGGATATGCGGGACCTCGAGTTTCGGTTGAAACTTTTCAGGGAATTGAAGGTTACGCAGGGATTTATAAAGGCGGGGTGGAGCTCACTCCCGGTTATGGTAAGTCGCGAGTTTTTAGCGGCGATCGAGCCGGTATTCTATCCGCCAGTCTCCGCGACCCCCGCGCTTTTCGCCGAAACGGTCGGACGCATCATTGGAGAGCTCGAGCGGCTTCTCCGGCCTACCGTCGCCGTCCGGAATGACATGGCGAACCTGAAAACGAAGATCGAGGAGGTGCTTTCTCGGTTGACCGACCAGCCGGAACGGTTCGGCGCGCTCCACCAGGGGACGCGAAGCGAGGTCATCGTCCTCTTTCTCGCGATCCTCCATCTCATCAAGGAACAGCTTATCGGAGTGGAGCAGTCGGGTCATTTCGCGGAAATGACGATTGTCAAACGGCCGACCGCGGCATAGAATACAGAAGTATACGCACCCGTATGGATGAGTTCGTTGTCGTTTCACCACAATCGGAACCGACGGACGCACCGGCCGTGCCGTCGGCGAACCATACCTACGCCGAGCTCGAGGCGCTACTTTTTTATTACGGTGAAGCATTACCGCTCTCGCGCATCGCAAAACTCCTTGGGGTAACACTCGTTGAGTGCCGGTCGCTCGTTGAGTCGTGGGCCGCGATGCTCTCGGAGAATCCTGAACGCGGACTCACGCTCATGCGCGATGGCGACACGGTGCAACTTGTCACGAAGCCCGAACTGAAACGGATTACCCAGGCGGTCATCCAGGAAGAGTTTCGCGAAGAACTTTCGCCTGCGGGGACCGAGACCCTCTCGCTCATCGCGTACCTCGGTCCTATTACCCGCCCGCGCATCGACTACATCCGTGGAGTCAACTCGAGTTTCACAGTGAGAAACCTGCTCATGCGAGGGTTGGTCGACCGCATCCATAGCGAAGGAAAAGGACACCTCTACGAGTACCGAGTGAGTATGCAATTTTTGAAGCATATGGGACTCGCCCGGGCGGAGGATCTTCCTGACTATGGGCGGTATCACGCTCTCCTCAAGGATTTCGAGACCCAACGAACGGAATCGTCGCAGCTCGAAGAACAGCCATCCGCTGCGGGGGCGCCGGCCGGAGGGTTCATCGAGACACCTCCTGTGGCATGACCATCCGATTCCATACACTTCTCCTCGCCCTGCTTCTTCTTGGGTCTATCGCGGTATCGCGGCTCGCGTTTGACGGCGGCGCGGCGGTGGAGACTCCTCACGTACCCGTCACGAACGCCGAGGGAACATATGAAGCGTCGCTCACGGGCCAGATTCAGGTCGTCGCCGAAGCGCCGCCGGGGCCCGCGCGGCGCTGGGAGGTGCTCGACCCGGTACTTATGGCGGAAGCGGCGATGGTGCAGTCTCTGAATGGTCAGCACCCCTTTCTAAATTACCGTACCTATACCGAATGGCCGCTCGCGTCGCTTACGAAACTCATCACCGCACTCGTGGTGCTTGAAGACATTGGCCCCGAAAAGAAGATTCCGATCAGCGAAGCCGCAGTCGCGACCGAAGGGAATGGTGGCGGGCTTACGCCCGGCGAGGTTTACACAGCGCGCGACCTCGTGAAAATCATGCTCCTTGCCTCATCGAATGACGCGGCGTTCGCCTTTGAGGAATTTATGGGCGGGCGAGCTACGTTCGTGCGACTCATGACTAAAAAAGCTGAGGCGATTGGCATGGCACGGACCCTCGTCCACGACGCCTCAGGACTTTCTGAACTCAACGTTTCGACCGCGAGCGACCTTTTAAAACTCGCGCGGTACATTACCTCGAACGCTCCCGATATTTTTGCATGGACGCGCCTCTCATCCTTCATTGCGCAACCCTTGAACGGCACCGAGAGCGCGACGGTGGAAAACATCAACCCATTCGTGACCGATCGTGATTTTCTCGGCGGCAAAACGGGGACGTCCGACGAAGCACGGCAGAACCTTCTCGCTATTTTCTCCTACGAGCATTATCGTGTCGCGGTCATTATTCTCGGAAGCTCCGATCGGGTGCGCGAGGTGAATACCATTCGTTCCTGGCTCGGAAAGGCGTATATGTTTTAAGGGCTTGGTCTCGATTTTCGAGACCTCACCCCGCCCCACTTTTACCTCACGGATTGCGTTACTGTAGAGATATTATGAAGCGACACTTCTTCCATACAGTCGTCACAAGGCCTCGCTCTAAAAGCGGGGCGGGGTGCTCGTCGTTAGCACCTCGCTTTGTGTGTCGAGCGGCACAGTCGCTCGGGTAACGTCGGCATGGTCATCTTCGCGGCGGTACGGGTCCTCCTCATGTTCGCGCTCGCATTCATCGTGGCGCTCATTGTCACGCCGTTCGTGGCGCACATCCTCGAAAAGTTTCACCTTCGGAAACGGAACATTCGCGACGAGCGAAGCGCGCCCATTTTCTACAGTCTCCATAAACAGAAATCCGAAACACCGACCATGGGCGGCATTATTATCTGGGCGACCGTTCTTAGCCTCGCCGCCATCTTTTTCCTCTTTGAGCGCGTCTTTGATGGGTTCGGTGACTACTTCAATTTTGTGAATCGCGCCGAGACCTACCTCCCCCTCGCCGCACTTGCCGTGACTGCGATAGTCGGCCTCGTGGACGACCTGTTCGGCATTATGGGCCGGGGACCCCACGGTGGGGGACTCTCTATTGGGCAGAAGCTCCTCCTCTACGCCGTGGTAGCGGCGGTGGGCGCATGGTGGTTCTACTTCAAACTCGAGTGGAGCACGCTCTACGTTCCATTTCTCGGCACCGTGTCGATTGGCGCCTGGTACATCCCGTTCTTCGTCTTTGTCCTCGTCGCCGCGGCGTTTTCGGCGAACGAGACCGATGGCCTTGATGGGCTTGCTGCCGGAACGCTCTTCTTCGCATTCGGGGCCTTCGCGGTCGTCGCCTTCGTCCTCGGACGGTACGACCTCGCGGTGATGAATGCAGCAATCCTCGGCGCGCTCCTTGCGTTCCTGTGGTTCAATATCTACCCCGCTCGATTTTTCATGGGGGACACCGGTTCCATGTCGCTCGGCATCACCTTAGGAGTCATGGCGATGCTCACAAACACCGCCCTCTTCCTTCCCTTTTTCGGATTCATCCTCGTGGTGGAATCGGTGTCGGTTATCATTCAAGTGGTAAGTAAAAAAATCTGGAAAAAGAAAGTCTTTCTTGTGGCACCGATCCACCACCACTTCGAGGCTCTCGGGTGGCCGGAGAGTCGGGTAACCATGCGGTTTTGGATCGTTTCTGCCGCCGTGGCGAGCCTCGGTCTCGTGCTCTTTTTCCTGGCCCGCTTTGCCTGAAATTTCTGGTATCGCATGCGCATTTTTCCACCTCCCGAGAGGGACTGTTTTGGTATACAATGACTGCGAATGACGCAGCGTACGCTCACGCTCATCAAGGGAGGGACGGTCTATGACGGCAGCGGCGCGCCGCCGCGCGTCACGGATGTGCTCATTCGGGACGGCATGATCGCCCAGGTGGGCAACGTCTCGGCCCGTTCGGTGCATCGCGTGATCCGGGCATCGAACGCCGCGGTCGTGCCCGGATTCATCGATGTCAACACGAGCTCGGACCATTTTCTCACCCTTTTTTCCAACCCGCTTCAAGGAATGTTCCTCTCTCAGGGGGTGACGAGTATCGTGGGAGGCAATTGCGGTTCTTCGCTTGCGCCGCTCCTTGGTGCGCCTCTCGAGGCGGTGGGGGAGTGGGGACATCCGACAAACCTAAACACGAATTGGAACACGGTTCGGGAATTCCTGGCGGTGATCGATCGGCTGAAACTCGGCGTCAATTTTGGGACCCTCGTCGGACACGCGAGTGTCCGACGCCGTATCACCGGCGGGGAGTTCCGGGACCTGACCGACCCCGAGCTGGCGCTCTTCGAACAGATACTTATAAACGCGTTCCAGGACGGCGCGCTCGGCCTCTCTTCGGGACTTTCGCGAGCACACTCGGTTCGAGTGGATCCGCACGAGATTGCGGCGCTCGTCGCGACGACCGCTCGGTCACAGCGGGTGTACGCAACCCACATACGGAATTTCGAGGACCGGATCCGTGAATCGGTTGAGGAAGCACTCGCGCTCGCAAAGCGGTTCCATGTGAGCGTCGAGGTAAGCCACCTCATCCCGCGCGCCGGTTTCACGTCCGGGTACACCGAAGCCATTACCGCTATTGAACGGGCGGCTGCGGAGAGCGTGGTACATTTCGACCTCTACCCGTTCGAGGTAGTGGAGCAGCCGTTTTATACCCTTTTGCCTCTGTGGGCTCAGTATGGAAACCGCGGTGAGATGCTCGTCTCGCTCCGCGATCCTGGCGCGCGTCGCCGGCTTCGGGAGCACTTCGATTCATTCGCCATCCGCGATTTCCGCTTCGCGCATGTATTCGAGCCACCGGTCCGTTTTCTGGAGGGGAGGATACTCGCCGACCTCGCACGCCCCGACGAACCGGTTCCCGATCTCATTATGCGTTTGATGCAACTCACCCACCTCCGTGCGACGGTGGTGAAACAAGTAGCCGACCTTGAGCGACTCGAGAAAGCGCTCGGCAGCACGAGCGCGCTCATTGCCTCGAATGCTCCCGCAGTTCTTCCTGGTGATTTCGCCGACCTGCGAAGTACGCGCACGTTCACCTCCTTCCTCGAGCGGGTACGGAAAGACCGAACAATCCCGTTCGAACGGATCGTACAGCGGCTCACCGCGGTACCCGCGGAGAAATACCGCCTTGCAAAGAGGGGGCGAATCGCCGAACGTAACCATGCCGACCTCGTCGTTCTCCAGAACGAAAAACCGACGCACGTGTTTGTGAATGGCACCCTCGCGGTCGACGAAGGGAACTTGACTGGCGCTCGCTCTGGCACGGCACTCCGAGCTTCATAATTTTTTTCTTATGAATCCCCGTCCTTCTCGCCCCCGCGCCGGCGCGCCCGATTACCTCTTCATTGCGCTTGTTGTTTTTCTTGTCATCTTTGGTCTAGTGATGCTCGCGAGCGCTTCGTCCGATCTCGCGAACGCGCGGTTCGGAAGTAGCTACTACTACCTTCAGCATCAGCTCTTCTATGGGTTCTCGCTCGGTATCATCGGATTTCTCGTGGGGTGCTTTCTTTACTACCGCCGACTCGAACGGTTCGCGACCCCGCTCCTCATTCTCTCCGTCATTGCCCTCATACTTGTTTTCACGCCGCTCGGTTTCACCGCAAAGGGGAGCGACCGGTGGATCGACGCCGGCTTTTTCACATTCCAACCGAGCGAGATCGTCAAGCTGACCTTTTTCATCTACCTCGCCGCCTGGATCGCGAAGAGCGAGGAGCGGCGCTTGAGCTTCATCGAAGGATTCCTTCCGTTCGTCGTCTTGATCGGCATCGTGGTGGGCCTCCTCTTTCTGCAGCCCGCAACGACGGTCGCCGTCCTTATCACGCTCGCGGCGCTCATTATGTACTTTATGGGCGGCGCGCGTATCCGGTTTATTGCCGCCGCGGCGCTCATCGGCGTCCTTTGTGTTTCTCTCCTTATCTCCGTGACGCCCTACCGCATGAAACGTATTACCTCCTTCTTTGATCAGAGCGCTGATCCACAGGGGTCCGGCTTTCAACTCCGAGAGGCCCAGCTTGCCATCGGCTCGGGGGGCCT
>CAYHFV010000036.1:0-7341 GCA_964356055.1 uncultured Candidatus Saccharibacteria bacterium | reverse complement strand
GTATGGATTACTAGAAATGCGAAGCAAAACCCCGCGCCAGCGGGGTTTTGCGTAGTCCCGCACCGAGCTTTGCTCTGGTGCGGGAGGGGACTACTAACGATTGGCAGCTCACTATGAATGCGAAACTCCGCCTCCGAGGCGGGGTTTTTGCTTTGTTTTTGACACCCGTTGGGGAAGGAGGTACAACGATACCAGTCCATTAACGAACTCACTAACGATAGGGGAATGTCATGAATGATATTTTCGGTCCCGGCTCGAACGTCGGGAAACGGGTCTTTCGCGACCACAATGAGCTCCAGAAACAGATCGAGGCGTGCCGCGTACTCGGATTCAAGATCGTGCTCACCTCGGGCACCTTTGACCTGCTCCATATTGGTCACTGTCGGTACCTCGAGCAGGCGAAGGGGATTCTCGGCGCGCCTGACCAGACAGTGCTCGTCGTCGGCATTGACTCGGACGAAAAGGTACACGCCCGCAAGGATCGTAACACACTCGTGGCGGAGGATGAACGGATCGAGATCGTCTGCCATCAGCGGCACGTCGACCTGGTCTTCTTAAAACAGTTCTCGGACGAGCGATGGGAGCTCATCAAAACAGTGACGCCGGATGTCCTTGTGGTCTCCGAGACGACCAAGGAACAGCCGCACACCGCGGAGGAACAGACGGAGCTTGCTGCCTTCTGTGGCGAGGTTCGGGTTCTTCCGGCGCAGGCGACGACGTCAACAACGGCGCGGATCCGGCTCCTCCTCATCGGTCGTACCGAACTGCTGGAAGAAAAGGTCGAGGCGTTCTACCGCGATATGAAGGATTTCTTCGATAAGCTGAAGGGAGGAAACCATGGGCCCTAAGCAGGCAGTCGTTGCCTATGTCCCGGTGCTCCACCGGGGGTACCTCGAGTTCTTCCGCCGCGCGGCAGACGAGATGACCACGATCGCCCTCCTCGGCGACTGGATCCACGGGGTCGGCGACCTCGGGTACTTCGCGAAGGACATTCGGCGGATGGACGCCCGGCTCGTCGCCGCGGCGCTTGCGGAGATCGTTCCCGAGGTCCAAACGACGAAGGTTGTGGAGAGCGCGGACGCGTTCCTCGAGTTCCAGCCGGAGGTGGTCGTGATGCCCCAGGACCACGTTTCCCGGGAGCTCCAGCGGCACTTCCCTGATTGGTTTCAGGGCCGCACGGTCCGGTTCGAGGACGTGTTCCTCATGTGGGACCGGATGAACACGAAGACGCCGCGGGAGATCGAGCCCGATCGTTCGGTGATCTGTACCGGCATCGACGCGCACTGGATGCGCCGCGCGTTCGAAGAAGCAGCGAAAAGCACCGACTGGTGGCGCCGCATTGGCGCGGTCGCGGTGCGCGGCGACATAGAGCTCTGTGCCGCGCATAACACGCATTTCCCGACCGAGTACGAGCCCTACGCTGTGGGTGACCCCCGCTTCGCTTTCCATAAGGGAGGCGACCTCGACAAGACGAGCGCGGGGCACGCCGAAGCGCTCCTCATCGCTCGTGCAGCAGCCGAGGGAATCCGGCTCCGCGGAGCCGATCTCTATGTGACGACGTTCCCATGCCCCCCGTGCGCAATCTCGATTGCGGAGAGCGGAATCCGCCGCCTCTTCTACGCGGGAGGGTACTCAATGGTCGGCGCCGCGCCCGTTCTCCGATCGCGTGGAATCGAGCTCGTTCGGGTTCTCACTGCGTGAATCAGCGAGTAAAAAGAGCCCCATCGTCAAACGATGGGGCTTTGTGTTACGTACGCGTTCTTCCGCCGATGCGGAAGCGGGCCGGCTCGAACCCGGACGTTTCCGGATCGTACGGCTTGATGATGTGGAAGTGCAGGTGACTTACCGTTGCCCCCGTCTTTGCGGGCTCGCCGAAGCGCAGGGCGATGCCGCCGTAGGGGATACCGAATTCGTCCTGGACGAATCGGAAGAACTCCAGGGTCTCGCCCATTGCTTCCGGCGGGAGGTCCGAGAAATTCTCGGCGTGGACGAGCGAGACGAGCACGAAGTGCTGTTCGGCCTCCTTATACTTGAACTGGTTCCGGATGAGGAACCAGTGGGCCCCCTTCCGGAGGATGCCTTCCGGGTGCCACCGGAGCAGGTTCTCGATGCAGAAAGGGCATCTGCCAGACGCCTCGATTTCCCGGAGTGTCTCCGCGTAGGCTTTGGTGCCGGCGTTCTCGACGGCGACCCGTCGGTTCCCGTTCTTCGTCATATCGGTGTCCATATTTTCATCCTCCCGAGACGTGGATAGTAGTCTTCGATAGCGAAGTGCGAGGGACGGACGGCAAAAATATCGGTGACGCTTTGGTCAAGGGTGACCGTGGGGAGTCGCTGCGGCCGAACGGCGATGAGCTTCAGGACGTCATCGACCTGACCGTCGTAAATGTGCGCGTCGGAGATGGTGTAGCAGAGCTTCCGCGGCGTGTACCCGGTCGCCTGCGCGATCATCAGGAGAAGCGCCGCATACTGGATGAGGTTTGCGACGACCCCGACAGGAACATCGCCCGAGCGCTGGAGGTGGAAGAGGTCGATCATTCCGGTCTCGGTGTTCACGAGGACGTGGAACCATCCGTGACAGGGAACGACAACGACCTTCTGCACTTTGCCTTTGCCCCGGCCGATGTACTGCGGTATCCAGGGGGAGATGAAGTGCGTTCGGAGGTGCGGGAGCTCGCGTATCTGCTCCAGGATGTTCGTGATCTGGTCGAAGTGGCCACCCTCGAGCGTCGGGAAGGCGCGGAAGGCGGGTCCGTAGGACCCGGGACCGAGGTCGCCGGGCGGGAGGCCGCGTTTCGCACATTTCTCGGGCGTCACCCATGGTTTCCACCAGGGGACGCCGAACCGTTCAAGTTCCGCTTGCGTATGCGCGCCGTTCAGGAAAGCGGCAAGTTCGCTCAAGGCCTGCGTGAATATTGACGTGTGCGTTTTCTCTCCGGGTGTCACGACGTCCCGCTCGGTCACGATTGGGAACCCGTTCCGGAGGTCGAAATTCATCTGGGGGCCCATGACCCTGCGCGCTCCCGCTTCCTGCTGGGTCGCGACGTGTTCGCCCTCGTTCATGACGCGGCGCAGGACGGCCGCGTACTGCCCGTCGGGCGTCCGGTCCTCGTACGGGAGGTAGGTGAATGCCATTCGGTAACTCCTTTCGGTGGTATTGAGTAGTGAATAGAACTGCCCCCATCTTGAAGAGGGAGAGGTGGTTTGTCAATGTGTTTTTGTTTTTTGTGGGATTTCTGGTATGATGGTCGAAAGGTCAAGAATGAGGAACTAGTTGTTAGGAGCTAGGAACTAAAAAATCATGAAAAAAACGGGGCTTATCGTTTTAGCGATCGCGGTCGTTGTCGTGCTCTACGGGCTCTCGGCGTACAACGGGCTCATCGGCAAGCGCGAAGCAGTGGACGGTCAGTGGGCGCAGGTCGAGACGCAGTACCAGCGGCGGTTCGATCTCATCCCCAACTTGGTCGAGTCGGTGAAGGGCATTATGGCGCAGGAACAGGCGGTCTTCGGGGCCATCGCGGACGCCCGCACGCGCTACGCCAGCGCTCGTTCCATCGACGAAAAAGCCACGGCGGCGACCGAGGTGGAGTCCGCGTTCGCGCGGCTCTTGGTCGTGATGGAGAATTACCCAGAGCTCAAGTCGGCGGAGAATGTGCAGACCTTGATGGCGCAGCTCGAGGGGACGGAGAACCGCGTCTCGGTCGAGCGCAAGCGCTTCAACGACGTCTCACGGGAGTACAACGTCACGATCAAGCGTTTCCCCACGAATTTGGTCGCCGGCCTCTTCGGCTTCGACGCCCGCGCCTACTTCGAGGCGGCAGCCGGAACCGAGGTCGCTCCCCGGGTCGAATTTTAACCGCACACGCTCTATGCGACGCGCCGTTTCCCGCATACTTTTCGGCGCACTCATTGCGCTGCCGCTCCTTGCGGCAGCGTACGTGTCTCCAGGCGCGCCCACGGGGTTCGTGAGCGATTTTGCGGGGCTCTTGACTCCGCCGGACGCCGCGGCGCTCGAATCTTCACTCGCCGTGTTCGCGCGCGAGACGCGCCACGAGATCGCGGTCGTGACGGTGCAGACCCTGGGTGGCGATACCATTGAGAACTATGCGGAAGAGCTCTTCGCGGAGTGGGGCATTGGCACGAAGAACGCGGACAACGGCGTTCTCCTCCTTATCGTGATCGCGGACCGCGCGGTGCGCATCGAGGTCGGCTACGGCCTCGAGGGGGCGCTCACCGACGCGCAGTCCTCCTGGATCATCCAGAACGACATCATCCCGGCGTTCCGCGGGGAACGGTACGCCGAGGGCATCCGCGCCGGCGTAGACCGTATCATGGCGGCGACCCGCGGCGAGGTCGTCCCGAGCGCGGAGGAATCGCGAGGTGCACCCTCGATACCCAACCTCGATTATGGGTGGCTCATTTTCATCGTTCCGATGTGGCTCGCGAGCATTCTCGCTCGCTCGAAATCCTGGTGGGCGGGGGGTGTTTTGGGCGGCATCGCGGGCGTCGTCATCGGACTCGTAAAGGGGTTCCTCTACTGGGGCGTCGGCGCGGTGGCGCTCTTGATACCGCTCGGCCTCCTCTTTGATTTTCTCGTTTCCCGCGCCTACACGCAGGGGAAGGCGACGGGACATATGCCGTGGTGGATCGGCGGCCGCGGGCCTGGCGGCTCGGGGAGCGGGTTCGGGGGCGGCGGCTTCGGCGGCTTCGGCGGCGGCCACTCGGGCGGCGGTGGCGCCTCGGGGCGCTGGTAGGTCGCGCGGACACGTTTCAACTTTTTCATGATCGGCATCATTCTCGCATCGGTCGGCTCCCTTTTCGAGGAGATATCGGGCTCCATCGGGAAATGGGAGCTCGTGCGGCATCGCGAGAGCCTCTTTACATTCGCGTTCCTGAATCTCCTCTGGGGAGGTGTTTTTTTCGCGCTCATCGCGCTCGTAAAGGAGGGTTCGTTCGTCTTTCTCGCCGCTGCGATACCCACCTTCTTTGTGCGTGCGGTGCTCGAAATCGTTCAGCTCCATGTTTCCATCCGCGCGCTCGCGGAAAGTGACCGGAGTACCTTCGGTTTCGTTCGCCTCGGTACCATCCCGCTCCTCCTGGCGGTTGATGTGCTCCTCGGATACGCGCTCGGCGTTCGCCAGGTTATCGGGGTGGGGGTCATCATCGCAACTCTTCTAGTTGTTTTTGCGGACCACAATATCGGGAAGCGGGGAATCTGGTTTATCATCCTCTCGACCGTAAACGCGGTCGCGACCATCTCCCTCTACAAGTACAATATCACGCATTTCAATTCGGTGGTCGGTGAGCAGCTCGTGATGCACGTGATCCTCCTTTCCTACTCGTTCGTGCTTGCGTACCTCCTCGTGAAAGAGAATCCCTTCAGGCTTCTTGGTCAGCGGCCCTTTTTCGCGCAGTCGGTTTTACAAGGCGTCGGCGGCGTTTTTGAGAGTTTCGCTTTGAGTTTCTGGCCGGCATCGCTTATCATTGCCGCAAAACGTTCGTCGGCGATCTTCTGGGCGATGCTCTCCGGCGACCTTGCGTTCAAGGAGAAACACATCCTTCTGAAGTTCTCGATATTTCTCATGCTCGCGGGCGGCATCGCGCTCCTCGTGGCATGACGGGCGCGCCCGAACCGGAGGGGGATGGTACACTAAAACCTATGAAGAAGCCGCTTTTCTTCGTCTCATTCGCGAGAACCTTCCGGGCGAGCGTCTGGGGACCCGGATTCTACCAATCGCTTCCGTTCCGCCCCCTCTCGTTCTCGGTTGGGTACCTTATCTCGCTCATTCTTTGGGTGTCGTTCGCGACGACCATTATCCTCGCGGTCCAGGTGCTTCCCCAGGCGCGCGATTTTCTCTCTGAAGCGGGGCCGGTCCTTGTGCGCACGTTTCCAAGCGACCTCGTACTCGTGATCAAAGACGGACGGGCGTCGGTGAACCTTCCGGAGCCTATCTTCATTCCGGTCCCTGCGGCGCTCGTTCCACGGATCACGTCTGGGGATAATCCCACGGTTGAGCACCTCATCGTCGTCGACACACGGGAGCCCTTCTCGCTTGAGCGCTTCCGCGAGTACCGGACGTTTCTCTTCTTGACCGCCAATGAACTCGCGCTCTTTGACGGGAACGGCGTCCGCGTTCAGTCGCTCCGCGACCTGCCGAACACGACGATCGACCGCGCAGGCGTGCTCTCCTTCGTCGGGGGTCTCGACCGCGTCATCGCGTTCCTGCCGCCCCTCGTCATTCTCGGTCTTTTCGTCTTCATCAGTGGTCTCCTCGCGCTCGCGTTCTTCGAAGCGCTCGTGGGTGGCCTCCTCATTCTCGTTCTCGCGCGCCGGGCGGGATGGAAGTACCGCGTGAGCTATCAAGCGGCGCTCCACGCCCTCTCACTTCCCGTGATTTTGATCGCGCTTCGGTTCGTCGGGTTGCCGGCAGTTCCCTTCCTCTCGGTGGGAATTTTCCTCGCGGTCGTCGCGGCAAACATCATCCTGCCTCTTCTCCGCCCACCCGCGGTGAGCAGCGTTGAACCGCCTGCGCCGTCAGCAAATGCCGGGAAATCTTGACGCCGATCTATTTTCTGTGGTATGTTGTTTGTAGCAGTCAACCCCTTTTATACATACACGGAGGAACCGATGGAACGAATCGTCGCGGACATGATGGTTCACACGACGCAGGAGCGTCTTCAGCAGCTCGTTTTCACCGTCTTGAAACGCCAGGGCGGATGGAAACGCGAAGAGGTCGGCCGTATCTGCAATGCGGTCATGACCGAGGTCTACGGGCACCCAGCGCATCCTGAGACGATCATACTCTTGGGGGAGGTTGCGAAGGATTCCATTATCTCCGCGCTCGGCGATTTGTCGGACTTTACACACATGCTCGTGCAGGGATTCGACAACACGAACCTTCCCTTCCGCCCGCCCGGGTTCTGATGGGTGAAGGTTAATGCCGCCTTTTCAAAAAGGCGGCTTTTGATATCAGCGGGTCGGCGATTTACACTTCTGCGTTTTTTGGTGTAGGTTAGTAGTGGAGAAACGGCCGAGTGGTCTACAGTGCGAGTCGTGCTCCCTGTTTGTCTCCGACCTTGCGTCGGAGCAACAAACAGCAGTCCCGGCTAGCCAAGCGGGGTTCCCGATTTGTTTAAAAGTTCGAGCGAGCGTAGAATTTTTAACAACAAATCGCAATCCTGCCTAAAGTGGAAGGGTCGCATAGTGGTCTAGTGCGCTCGCTTGGAAAGCGAGTGTGGGGTAAAACCCACCGCGGGTTCGAATCCCGCCCCTTCCGCCAGTTGGAAAATGTCTTTGTTGGCTCGCCCTCTGCGAGGGCTCGCCAGCCGATTTTAAGCGCA
>CAYHFV010000035.1:0-7450 GCA_964356055.1 uncultured Candidatus Saccharibacteria bacterium | reverse complement strand
TCCCTCCTCCATTCCCCCGACGGGTCGTAAACAAAATGGGGAGGCGCGACAGCGTCTCCCCGATGAATATCCCTGTTGAGTTTCTCTCTCAAACCCCAAGGGTCTCTTGCCCAAGAGATTCAAGGGTCTCTAGGTCCGAGGCACGACGACACCCCCACCGCAGGGGGCACCCCACTCCGAGCTGGCGTTGTCGACCCAGTCCGCGTTGAGCTTCGGCTTGCCGCCGAAGAGGCACAGGAACGGCACGCCCCCGGACTTGTACCGCGAGGCCACGCCATCGAGGTAGTGGTGGGTCAGGATGTCTTGGCCGTAGTAGAGGCCCCAGTGAACGAGGTGGACCGCGGCGTTGCCCTTGCGTCCTTCGGCCGCGATCGCCGCGCGGCTTACGGATGGCTTGGTGTTCAGCCGATACCGCCCGTCGCGGACATCCGTGAGCATGTGGGGGCCGTTGGGCACCCACGGCTCGTCCTCGATCTGGGAGAGGTCGAGGTAGTTCGCGCCCCGCTTGTCGTTCACGACGACCTTCGACATCAGGTCGGCGAGCTCCTCGTTCCGGAACTTCCGGAACATGCAGAGCACTGCGCCCGAGGGCGGGAGGATGTCGTGGAACCGATCCACGTCGGCCTGGACACCGAGGTTCAGGGCGAGGTATCGCCCAGCCTGGTGCGCGAACTGCTCTTCAGGCGTCGGCACGCCGACGGACGGGGCGAACATCGCGTGAAACTGCGCGGCCGTGAGAACGGCCGATTGCGTCGCTTGTGTGGGCATTCCTGCCCTCCTTTCTCTCTATTCAGTGAAACTTCTTGTGAAAAACTCATCAGATGATAAATAGCTGCGTACATTATACACGATGTAGGAGATAAGTCAAGGGCGCGGACTGGGGGGTCAACTCCGTTCAAAAAAGGTTCGCGCAAATGATATGATGAGCCCTACGCTCGAGATGATGACTCGGAGAGGGGATCCGGACAGAACAGCCGGCACTACGGAACGGAACGACGGGTTTGTCGTTATACGAGTGTATGGCAGAGCTTATTACTTCCATTACCCCCTTCATCCAGACTTATGGGACGCTCGGCATCTTTTTTGTCGCGTTCATCGAGGAGGTTATTGCCCCGATCCCGTCGCTTTTCAGTCTCATGGCGGCCGGTTTTTTCCTCATTCCTGCCGGCGGGGAGTTCACGAGCGTTATTTGGCACGCGTTCGTGAACGTCGCCCTCCCGGCAGGGTTGGGGCTCACCGCCGGCGCCTTCCTCCTCTACGCGGCGCTTTACTTTGGTGGTGAACCGTTCATCCGGCGGTGGGGGAGGTATGCCGGCATCACCTGGGAGCAGATCAAGCGGGCGGAGTCGAAGATTATTCGCGGCAGGGCTGATGAATGGCTCATTTTTGTCCTTCGGGTCCTTCCATTTGTGCCGAACGTCGCCGTCTCCGCCGTCTGTGGCGTCTTCCGGTACCCCCTGAAACCGTTTCTCATACTGACATTCCTTGGGGGAACGCTCCGGGCGTTTATCGTGAGCCTTATCGGATGGTCGGTCGGTGCTGCCTATGTCGAGTATGCCAGCGAGCTCTCCCGGGCTGGCGCTATCGCGGCGGTCATCTTTCTCCTTGTAGTTGCAGGCATTTCGGTCGCTTTTGTGGTCCAAAAAAAGCTCGCAAAACGGGGATAGGGTAAAAGATCCTCTTGTAGAGGGTCTTTTCCTGTGATATACTAATATTATAGTAATGGCACCAGGCGGACGGCGTGGAGGAGAATAAGGCTGTTCCGGCGGTGTATTCATCCCGTTAGAAGCGGGGCGCGACCGACAGTGTTGGGTGTCGGTTTTAGTAAGTAAACGAGCATCGAATTAGTGCGGGATATCGTACCACGAAGCAGATACGGCTTCTATACGGGATTCATTTTGTGTTTGAGAAGCAGCGGTATGGCTGAAACATCGAAAAATTCGTCGTACAGCGCGAAAGACATCTATGTTCTCGAGGGGCTTGAGCCGGTCAGAAAGCGGCCGGGAATGTACATCGGCTCAACCGGTGTCGACGGGTTGCATCACCTCGTATGGGAGGTGGTGGACAACTCTATCGATGAGGCGATGGCGGGATTTGCGACGCGCATCACGGTCGAGCTCCTGCCTGAAAATGTCGTCCGCGTCGCCGACAACGGTCGCGGGATCCCCGTCGACATTCACCCGAAAACGAAGAAATCGGCGCTCGAAACCGCGCTCTGCACGCTGCACGCGGGCGGAAAGTTCGGAGGGGAGTCGTACAAGGTGTCGGGCGGACTCCACGGTGTGGGCGTGAGCGTCGTGAACGCGCTTTCCGCATGGGTCAAGGCGGAGGTGGAGCGCGACGGCGGCCAGTTCGTTCAGGAATACAAGCGGGGCGTACCGCAGTACAAAGTGAAGCGGGTTGGCGCCTCGAAGCGCACCGGGACGGTTGTCACGTTCCGTCCCGACTCGGAGGTCTTCCAGAAGATCGAATTCGACGACAAGAAGATCCTCGACCATCTCCGAGTGCAGGCGTACCTCACGCGGGGGGTTCGCATTGAATTCGTGGATGCCCGCGGCGAAACGCCAATCTCTTACGGATTTTACTTTGAGGGAGGGCTTCTGTCCTTTATCTGGTATCTCTTGGGCGACGAGCAGCCGCTTCATGACACCCCCTTCTACGTGCGGAAGGAAAACGAGAAGATCGACATCGAGGCGACGTTCGTGTACACCGGGGATACCGAGAACGAGGAGATGAGCTTCGCAAACAACATCTACACGCCGGACGGCGGTATGCACCTCACCGGCTTCCGGTCTGCCCTCACGCGGACGCTGAACGATTTTGCGCGCAAGGAAGGGTACCTAAAGGAGTCGGACGAAAATCTGACCGGCGATGATATCCGAGAAGGGCTCATTGCGGCTGTTTCCATTAAGATTCCGTCGCCGCAGTTCGAGGGACAAACAAAGGCGCGTCTGGGGAACCCTGAAGCGCGCACCGCCGTCGAAACGGTGGTATCCGAGGGGCTTAAGGAATTCCTCGAAAAACATTCGTCAGACGCGCGGCGCATCATCGAAAAGAACCTCCTCGCGGCAAAAGCCCGCAAAGCGGCGAAGGCGGCGAAGGACACCGTGCTCCGGAAGGGTGCACTCGAGGGACTCGCCCTGCCGGGGAAGCTCGCGGACTGCAGTTCCCGGAGCGCCGCAGAATCGGAACTCTTCATCGTCGAGGGGGATTCGGCGGGCGGTTCGGCGAAACAGGGCCGCGATCGGCGGTTCCAGGCGATCCTTCCGCTCCGCGGAAAGATCATGAACGTCGAAAAGTCCCGAATCGACAAGATGCTTTTAAACAAGGAGATACGATCGCTCGTCGTCGCCTTGGGCACGGCGATCTCGGAGAATTTTGACATTGAAAAACTGCGGTACCATAAGGTTATCATCATGACCGATGCGGACGTCGACGGTGCGCACATTCGCACCCTTCTCCTCACGCTCTTCTATCGGTATTTCTCGCAGATCGTTGGCGGGGGGTACCTCTACATTGCCCAACCGCCGCTCTATCGCGTCCAGAAGGGAAAAGAGGTGCGGTACGCGTACTCGGAGACGGAACGCGACCAGACGCTCAAGGGCGCCGAAGGCGCCACCGTCCAGCGATATAAAGGGTTAGGAGAAATGAACCCGAGCCAGCTTTGGGAAACGACTATGGATCCCGCGCGCCGCCTTTTGAAGCAGGTGTCGGTCAACGATGCGGTGGAGGCCGACAAGTTGTTCGACGTGCTCATGGGAGAAGCGGTCGAACCTCGCAAGAATTTCATTCAAGCGCACGCAATGAGCGTACGGAACCTCGACGTGTAGGGTTGTTGCGCGTGGGCGGTCACCCATGCTATATTTGCGTGGAACTCATCGAACACCCATGCAGATTGCAGAGAAATTCATCACATTCATCCACGAGTCGCGCCAGGAATTCAAGCGCGTGAATTGGCCCGACTGGCAGACGACGATGCGCTACACGGTATTCGTGATCGGATTGTCGGTCGCCCTTTCCCTCTTTCTCGGCGCGCTTGATTTTCTTTTTTTCAAAATTCTTCAGTTCACCGTGATCGGATAACCTACTGAACCCTATGGCTGTTGCCGCAAAAAAAGTTGAATCGAAACACGTTCGCCGCTGGTACGCAGTGCATACCTATTCAGGGTACGAAGATGCGGTGGAACGTTACCTGAAACAGCGTGTCGAATCGCTCCTCATGCAGGACAAAATTTTCAGTGTGGTGGTGCCGAAAGAGATAAAGGTGAAAATCAAGAACGGCAAACGAACAACGCTTGAGGAAAAAATCTACCCCGGATACGTGTTAGTTGAGATGGTCATGGACCACGATTCGTGGTCGGTGGTGCGCAACACGCCGCGGGTCACCGGTTTCGTCGGCGCCGACTCGGCGACCCCCACCCCGCTCTCGAAGGAGGAGATCGATGGGCTTATGGCGCGGATGGGCGAACGGGAGACGCGGTTCAACATTGACTTCAAGGTGAACGACCTTGTGCGGATTTCGGACGGTCCGTTTAAGGAACAGGAAGGGAAGGTCGCCGAAGTTGACGAAGAGCATGGAAGGGTCAAGGTGATGGTTCCCATCTTCGGCCGGGACACGCTGGTCGAGCTTGATTCCCTCCAGGTTCAGAAGGTATAGTATCCCGCACTATGGCAAAGACGATCAAGGCGATGCTGAAACTCCAGATCCCCGCCGGCGCGGCGAACCCGGCACCCCCGATTGGACCGGCATTGGGTCAGCACGGCGTGAATATTGCCCAGTTTTGCCAGCAGTTCAACGAGGCGACGAAGGCGATGGCGGGAGACGTCATTCCCGCCGAGATTACCATCTACGAGGACCGGAGTTTTTCGTTCATTTTGAAGACGCCGCCCGCCTCCGCGCTTTTGAAAAAGGCCGCGGGCATCGAGAAGGGTTCTGGGGTTCCGCACCAAACGAAGGTAGGAAAGGTGACGCGCGCCCAGCTCAAGGAAATCGCAGAAAAGAAAATGGTTGACCTGAACGCGCACGATACCGAGGCGGCGATGAAGATCATCGAGGGGAGCGCGAGAAACATGGGAATAGAAATTATCGAGTAATTTCTATTCCCACTGTTCGGGGGGATGGTCGAAGAGGGCACCGCTCGTGCCCCCTTCGTGTAGGAGATTATTCAGAACCGTGGGTTCTGAAGAAGGTCGCCTCAGGCGACCGACGCAATATGGGAATTGAGGTTATCGATTGATCTCAACTCCCGCACCAATTGACACGCCGCGTTGGAACTGGGAGAATAACCCCAGCTTTTTGTTTTATACTTCGGAAGAAAGGAGTACGTATGGGAGAGGGATACTTCATTCTCTTTGAGGGGCTCTCGGGTTCTGGAAAAACGACGCAGGGAGAGCGGCTTGTCGAATACCTCAAGCGGCGTGGCGTTCCCGTGCTTCCCCTGAACCGCGAGCCGACGACCGCGAACCCGTTCGGCGTTTCCATCCGGAAGCTCATCAAGGGCGAGCGGCTCACCAGGCAGTTCATCGAACGCGAGTTCGGTCTTGCGCTCGTCGGGCTTCAGGTGGTGCTCGCTGCCGACGAAGCGTTCGCCAAAGTGGCCGGGGCACGCGCGGGAATGCGGAACAGCGCCGAGGACGTGATTCGTCGGAGCTGGCGGAAGAAATTCTGTCAGGCGCTTTCCGATATTTTCACGAAGCTCCTTGAGCGGCGGGAGCTCACCGAGCTCGAATTCCAGTTCCTGTTTCTGGCCGATCGGCTCCTGGATCTCTGGGAGACCATTCTCCCCGCGCTCAAGTACGGCAAGTGGGTGGTGAACGACCGGTTCGATCTCACGAACTTCGCTGTCGGCGATGCACGCGGCGTTCCGATGGACGAGCTCTACCGGTGGCACGAGAACGTGCTTGGTGGTGACTACCGAGTACCGGACCTGACGATCTTTGTGGCGGTCCCGCCGCGTGTGGCGCTCCGGCGGCTCAAACGGTCTGGAAAGCCGCTCGACCGGTACGAAACGCTCGAGGGCCAGCGACGGATCGAGGCGGCGTACCACCGCGCCATCGCGCTCGCACAGCTCCGGAGCGTCGGTACGAAGCCCGGAGATCTCATGCGACTCGTGCGAGTCGTTAATGGCGACCAAACGGCCATCGCGGTCGAGCGTGACATCGAGCGGCTCATCGACTTCTACTTCTTCCCGAAAAAAGGTGACGGGAAAAAGGGGAGAAAAAAACGGTAATCAAAACCCCCACTCAAACGTGGGGGCCTGTTTTTTCCCGGATGGCCACAGCGGGATGTTCTGACAGAAAGAACTTCAGGATGAATTCCGCGACGGTGTTCGCGCCGCGGTTCGGATGCGAAGTATCGAGAACGAGTTGGTAGTGATTGAGATCGAGATAGTCGACCCCGTACCACTTTTGATACCGCACTCGCGAGACCTGCACTCGTTCCATGAGTATTGCGTACAGTTCGTCGGGCGTCTCAACGCGCCGCTCGTCCGGTCGCTGGTCTTTAAACACCCGTTCTGCCGCGATTTTCGGGTCGACTTTCAAGAAAATTCGTATCGCCCGTGGTATGAAGAACCACGCAAGCCAGCTATCAAAGACGAGATTATCCCGTGAGTTTCCCATAACGGTCACGAGATCGTCGCATTCCTTATCGGTCCAGATCTCTTCAGTACCGATCCGGTTGAGCTCGTCGATCGTCATTCCATGTCGTGTCGCAATCTGTCCGCGGAGATCTCCGGTAGAGAAAAATTCGTAGCCCAATTTTTGAGCAACGATCCTTCCGGTGGTCGTTTTTCCGGCACCCGGATTACCACTGATAACGATGATCGCCATAGAACCCTCTTTTTTGAATTTCTTGGTACTTACGCTAGTATAAGAGCATTGTGAACCAATGAGCAAGTACCTCCCGACCATCGGGCTTGAGATACACGCCAATGTGAAGACGCGGACGAAGATGTTCTGCGGGTGCCGGAACGACCTCAATGAACGGCAGCCGAACGCGAACACGTGTCCCGTCTGCCTTGGGCACCCCGGCGTTCTTCCGACGATGAACGAGGAGGCAATCCACCAGGTCGTCCGGTTCGGGCTTGCGATCGGCGGAACGGTCGCGGCACACTCTCGCTTCGACCGGAAAAGCTACTTCTACCCCGACCTCCCGAAGGGCTACCAGATATCGCAGTACGAGGAACCGCTCGTCTCGGGCGGCGAGCTCCGGGGCGTCCGGGTGAAGCGCGTGCACCTCGAAGAGGACGCCGGGCGGCTTCAGCACGCTCTGGATGGCTCGACACTCGTTGATTTTAACCGGGCGGGCGTTCCGCTTTTGGAGCTGGTGACCGAACCGGATATCGAGAGCGCCGCGCAGGCGGTTACGTTTGCGAAGGAGCTCCAGCTCATACTGAAGTATCTCGGCGTTTCGGATGCGGACATGGAGAAGGGACAGATGCGGGTCGAG
>CAYHFV010000034.1:0-7898 GCA_964356055.1 uncultured Candidatus Saccharibacteria bacterium | reverse complement strand
GGCTCGAGCTGTGCGAGCGGGTTGACCTGGGCCATAAAGTGCGAGAGCTGCGTGGATGCTAAGAAGTCGCGTACCACCGCCGTGAGGAGCTTGTAGTTCACCAGTTGCACCGGCTGGAGCGTTTTCCGGTCGAACGTCGACATTCGATCCTGGACGCCGCGCCGCAGGCGGGCGAATCCGACCCGGAGACGTGCTTGCACGAGCTCTCCCACCGCGCGGATGCGTCGATTTCCGAGGTGGTCAATGTCGTCCGGCACGGCGTTCGGATCATTGTTCAATCGAACAATTTCGCAGACGATTGCGACGAGATCCTCGATGTCGAGCACCCCCCCCTCTTTTTTCTTGAAACCGAGCCGCTGGTTCATCTTGAACCGGCCGACGCGCGAAAGATCGTAACGGTCGAAGCGGAAAAACATCCCCTCAATGAGCGAGGCGGCATCCTCGACGGTTGTAAGATCACCCGGCCGGAGCCGCTGATGAATGCCGAGGTACGCCTCGTCCCGCGTCTTCGCCTCATCCTTCTTTTGGGTCGCCGCGAGATGGTTCACCTTGCCGGTATCAACGCCCGCGAACGCCTTTATAATTGCCGCGTCGTCCGCAAGGCCGAATACCCGCAGGAGTTGCGTCACCGGCACCTTGCGTTTCCGGTCAATCTTCACGCCGATGAATCCGTCGGATTCGGTCTCGAACTCGAGCCACGCGCCGCGATTCGGTATCACCTTCGCACCGAACAGCTTCCTCCCGCGTGAAACATTCGCAGTAAAGTAGACGCCGGCGGAACGGACCAGCTGTGAAATGACCACGCGCTCAACGCCGTTGATGATGAATGTTCCGCGCTTCGTCATAATCGGAAAATCGCCGAGGTAGACCTCCTGCGTCTGCGTCTGTTTCGTCGTCCGATTCACGAGCTTCAAGTTCACCCGGAGCGCCGCCTCGTACGTTTGGTCCTTTTCCTTCGTCTGCTCCTCCGCGTACTTCGGCGAATCGAATTTGTAATCCATAAAATGGAGCTCGAGCTCCTTCCCGGTGTGGTCCTTGATTGGGGAGATCTCGTCAAAGAGCTCGCGGAGCCCTTTTTCGACGAACCATTGATATGACACGAGCTGCACCTCAATGAGGTTCGGCTGGCGGAACACCGGGCCGCGGTACGACGAGAACTCCTTCACCGCCATATGGGTGCTGTTTTTTAGAGGGGGCATGAACAGTTACAGGTATCGTGCGCGCTTTGCGTTGTGTTCCTCGAGCGTCCGGGAAAAATGGGTTTCTTTAGTCGTTGAGGCGGAGAGGTAATAGAGGTACGGACTCGCTTTGGGCTCGCGCGCCGCGCGGAGCGCCGCTTGTCCGGGATTCGAAATCGGGGTCGGCGTCCACCCAAGGCGCTGGTACGTATTGTAAGGGGACGGCAGCGTAAGATCCGCCCGCGTCACCCGAAGCACGGGGCACCCCCGAATCTTCCCTTCGCACTTCGCGTAGGAGAGCGTCGCGTCAACTTGCAGGGGGATGCTCCGCGCGAGCCGTTTCATGAGAATGCCGGCAACGATCTCCCGATCGCCAAACTCGGGTACCTCGCGTTCAAGGTACGAGGCAAGGATCAAAGTGTCATACCAGTTCTCCTCCTCCGCGATGAGCGGCCACGCTTTCCGGTTGAAGTTGTCGAGGAGAACGAGCGCCGCATCCTCGGGATCGGTATTGGGGTGGAACCGGTACGTATCCGGAAAAAGGAACCCCTCGAGCGAGCTGACCTGCGCGAGGTAGGGGTATTTCGATGAAAAGAGATCCGGGGTGAGGGTCGCCAGCGACTCGTCCTCCGTCGCACCGGCGGCGGCAAGTATCGCGGCGACGTCCTTCACCGTCGCTCCTTCAGGAATGGTGACCGCAAACTCGTTTTTCCCTCCCCGCGTGAGCGTATCGACGAGTTCGGGAACACTCATGCCCGCATGGAGCTCATACATGCCCGGCTGAAATTTCTGAGCGTTGCCGGTCAAAAACGCGTAGAGCTTGAACACGGCGATTGATTTGATGAGCGACCCCTGTGAGAGGCGCGCGGCAATGTCGCGGAACCCTTCGCCGCGGACGATGCGGAACGCCTGTACCTCACGAGACGTGTTCCTCTCTCCGCCCGTTCCTTCGACGACCGACGGCTGGAGCCCATAAAAAAAATATGCAATCGCAAGAATAAAAACTAAAAGCAGGCCGAGCCCACTTATGAGACGCAAACTGAACCCGCCTCTCTTTTCAGGTTGAGGATTCAAGTTGAATATGCTGGATTATACTCAGTAAGGCTGAGGACGTCAATACGTTGGATCCCCCGTAGCTAAAGAAGGGAAATGTGATGCCTGCTACCGGAATGAGCCCTACCGCCGAGCCGGTATTGATGAAAAAGTGTATCAGGAAGAACAATCCGCCTCCGAGAACGACGAATCGGGAATAGTTGTCGCGCGCCCGGAGCCCAATCCGCATCAGTCTATAGACCACCACAAGAAACGTCAAGAGCACCACAAAACCCCCGACGAGCCCCCATTCCTCAACGAACGCGGCGAAAAGGAAATCACTCTGCGCCTCGGGAAGGAAATGGAGCTGCGTCTGCGTCCCCGCCCGAAATCCCTTCCCGAAGAGCCCCGCTGAGCCGATCGCGATCTTCGATTGGAGCACGTTGTAGTTCACTCCGAGCGGATCACGCTCCGAGAATATGAAGCCGATAATGCGGTTCTTTTGATAGCCTTCGAGCACCGAGACCCAGAGAACCACCGCGATCGCAATCGCGCACACGGCACCGATGAGCAGTCGCTTCTTGTCCACTCCCGACATCAAAATGAACCCGCACCAGATCACCACCATGATCGCGGCTGAACCGAGATCGGGGTGCGCCACCGTGAGCGCGAAGGGTATCGCAAGGTACGCGAACGACGTCACGATATTCTTCCCTCGTGACGCTTCAATGTGACGCTTCGAAAAAAAGCCTGCAAGGACAATAATCAGGGCGAGTTTTGCGAGCTCGGCGGGCTGAAACTGGAGGGGCCCGAGCACAAGCCAGCTCTTCGTACCGCGGATAACCGTTCCCTGAAGATGTGTTGCGATGAGGAGGGCAACCGAAAACCAATAGAGGCCGTAGCGGAACCAGGGTTGGGTACCGATCCACCGCCAGTTGAGCTGGCTGCCCGCAACGATGAGGGCAAACCCAATGACAAACCATACCACCTGCGGCACCGCGAGCTCTGGCGCAAAGCTGGAGAGCGACACCGTGCTCGCGGCGGCGAGGAGGGCGAGCATTCCGATGAGCACCCAATCAAGACGGCGAAATGAGGTGATCATTTTGTTAGAAATGTAGCTTCGTACGAAACGCCTGGTGTTTCATGCGCAAAGAGAAGCGGATGCCATGCTGGTAGTTATCCCACGGCTGCATTTTTAACGTGGTTACTGCACCGCCACGAAGAGGCGGGTTGCCGCCGGATCGACCCGGAGCGCGAGCGATTCGTCGGACTGAAACTGGATGGTGAACGGCGCCTCGCTCGTTCCCAGGAGGTTCGTCACCCATCCCTGCCCCGGGAACAGCTCATTGCCGGAACGATCGAGGAGCATCGCCGTGACGCGGATCCGCTCCGCCGGGAGCGTGCTCTGATTCCGGACGATTCCGCGGACAAAGAGAGCGGCATCTCTCACGACCGTCTCGGCTCCGGAGAGGATCTCGACATCGGGCCGAAGGATCTCCCGACGCGGTTTCCACTGGGCGTCGCCGATCACAAGCTCAACCCGGGCGAGACGATCGGAGGAAGTTCGTACGTCTCCCGCATAGAGGTAGCGGGCCTCCGAGGCGAAGAGGCGGTCGTCGCCCGCGATGGTTTCCACCACTGAACCGTTCTCATCGTAGAGCACAAACCGGTACGGCACGCGCGCCGCGACGTAGCCCGCATTCGGATTCAAAACGAGCGCGACGATCGTCACCGCCCCGGTCGGCGTCGAAAACGCGGCCGCAGGCCGGAGCACCCGAACGGGATTCAACTGTTTGATTTCGCACAGCTCGCACGGACCGCCGCAGTCAACATCCTGCTCGTCCTGATTTTTTATTCCATCGGTGCAGGTCGGGCTCGGCCGCGCGGCGAAAAAAATCCCTGCGACCACGATAAGCGCAACAAATCCCCAGACGATACCGTAGACGAGCTTCTTGGTCGCGCGGGTCATTGCTTAACCATAAACAAACAACGGACAGCCGACAATGAGCGAGAGATACTATGACGTATCATACCACTGTCGTGCGGCGGCAATAATTTTCTTAAACTCCGTGGGTTTCAAACTCGCGCCGCCAACGAGCACACCCGTAAACTCGCGTCGCGAGAGGAACGAGGCGGCGGTCCTTGAATTCACCGAGCCGCCGTAGAGGATGCGCGGAACGAGCGACGAGCTACGAGCGACGAGTATCTTTTTTATAAAGATCGCCATACCAGCGGCATCGGCGGGCGTCTCATTTATCCTGAGCCCCGTCGAAGGGTCCCGATGACCCTTCGAAGTCGAGATGGCCCAGACGGGTTCGTAAGCGACGAACATGCGAGAAACGGGGGACGAGAGACGAGAGACGAGTTTCAAATCCTCGGTTAATTGCTTCTGTACATAGGCACGGGCGGCGGCGAGCCCTTTCCGGCGGACTGACCAGGGTTCGCCGACACAGAGGATCGGTGTCAGTCCCGCCTCGAGCGCGCCGCGAACCTTCGCCGCGACCTGCGCGTCGCTCTCCCCTTCCGCGCGCCGCTCCGAGTGGCCAAGAATGACGTAGCGGACACCTGCAGCCTTCAACTCGCCGGCGGAAACCTCGCCGGTCCGGGGACCCACAACCCCCGGAGCCGCATTTTGGCTCCCCAGCGCCGCACGCCGGAGCACGCCCGCAACCGCCGGAATGAACGGGTACGGCGGGCAGATGACGACGTTCCCCCCGTCCGACGCGCGCGCGAGTGCAACCGCTTCCCGCTCGGTCCGGGGGTTCATTTTCCAATTTGCGATAATTAATTTCTTCATAGAATTCATTTTCTCCCGATTTCCATCAAATCCCCGATTTAATAAAGAAATCGAGGATTCTCGATTTTGTCCTCCCAACTGGGGTCGGGAACAAAATCGGAACAATTAGCTACGACAAGTCTCGGCATACGTCGGAACAATTGGTCACTACCAGCTTTTTCATCGATTTAGTATCACTCCCCATGCCGCACCTCACAATAGCACGCTTCTACTTCCTCAAAAATTTTGCGGCGTCATCCGGATCCACCACGTTGATCTCGATGCCGGTACCGAGCTCGAAACCCGCGGAAATATTCAGCTTCGGGACGACCTCGATGTGCCAGTGGTAGTGCTGATACTGTTCCTTCTTTTTCACCGGCGCGGTGTGAATGAAAAAATTATAATCGGGGTCGTGCAGTCTCCGCTCCATTCGTTGGAGAACGTGCTGGAGCGCCGCGGCGATCGAGGTGAGCTCGCGGTCGGACGCATGCTCGAAAAACGACGCGTGCCGTTTGGGGAACACGCGGACTTCGAACGGCTCCCGTGAAACATAGGGAGCAACCACGAACGCGTCGCGGTTCTCGAACACCACCCGCTTCCGTTTCTTTCGCTCGTACGCGATGGTGCAACAGTGCACGCACGCGCGATGTTTTGAAAAGTACGCCGCGGACCCCTCGAGCGAGTGTTCGACGTCGGGAGGAATCACGGGGATCGCGATGATCTGATAGTGGGGGTGGTAGACCGACGCTCCCGCCGATGGTCCCCAGTTATGGAAGATCGAAATGTAGGCGAGACAGGGATCGGACGCGAGCGTGAGGTACCGATCCCGGAACACCTGAAAGACCTGATTCGCCCCGTCTTCGGAGAGCGCGGCGAAATTCTTGTCGTGGTGCCGTGTAATGACCAGGTTATGGTACCCGATGCCCTCGACGCGCATGTACGGCCCCTCGCGGAGCATTGATCCGCACCGCCGCCGCTCGAACACGGCCGGATACTTATTGTTGGCCACGACCACCTCCCACCCTCGCTTTCCCTCGTAGACGAGGATCGGATCGTGGGTCTTCAAGGGGTTTTCGAACGGGCACTCGCGGACCGATTGCCGCTTCCGCGGCGAGCCTCGGTGCCACCCGTCGGGGCGCCGGGCTCGGCCAGGCGCCATCAAAATCCAATCGCCCGACACCGGATCTTGTCGCAGCTCCGATCGTTTCATGAAAGCAGCGGAGAAGATTTGTCAGGCTCGTGCGGCATCGTAGGCTTCGGGGTATCGTACTCGCCGCGGCGGAGCCGCCGCCACAGCTTCACGACATCCACGAGTGTCGAGAAATAGGCGCCCGCTTTCACCTTCGAGGTGGCGTCGTTCACCCATACGACCGGCATCTCCTTGATCCGGTACCCGAACGCCCGCGCGAGGGCGAGCGCCTCAACGTCAAATGCCCACCGATCTACCCGCGCAAGTCGGAACACCTTTTCTGCCGCCTCTTCGGAAAAGCATTTGAAACCGCACTGCGTATCCTTGATCCCCGGCACCGCAAGAATCCTGATGAGGAGGTTCCCGATGCGCCCCAAAAGCCGGCGGTACCAGGGTTGCGGGGGGGAGAGCTTCGCCCCCTTCACCGACCGGGAGCCGATGACCACATCGTAGCTCTCCTTTCCGCCGTAGGCGGATCCGCCTCCGGCGGAAAAAAACGGGATCATCGTCGAAAACTGGTCCACGGTCGTGGAGTTGTCAGCGTCCGTAAAGAGCCTCCAGTTTCCGTGAGCCGCGAGCATCCCCTGCCGAACCACCCACCCTTTCCCGTGGTTTTCTGCATTCTCCAACACACGGAGATTTTTCATCGTCCGCGCAAATTTTTTAGCCACCTCGACCGTGGCATCATTCGATCCGTCATCAACCACGATCACCTCGGATGAGTAATCGGCGGTCGAGAGCTTCTGGTCGACGTCCATGAGCGTGAGCGGGAGCCGTTCCGCTTCGTTGTATGCCGGAATGATGACGGAGAGAAAGGGTTTCATGGAAATAACATATGACTGACCACAAACGAATCACCACACGCACTCCATTCGAGAAACTTGAAGTGTGTGCCTCATGTCTTTGGTGTGGTGAGTTGTTGGTTGTCAGCTACTGGTTGTTTAAACACCACAAGCCGATAGCTTAGGAAGTTCCAGAGGAATGAGGCGGCAACGGCAATGAGCGCCCCCACGTTCGCCCAAAGTTTCGGGGACATTCCCTCAGGGGCATCCACCACGTTCACCACGAACGACGCGACACTGACGTTAATTATCGTTCCTATGAGGGTGAAGGTCGCAAACCGGAGATACTCCCGCGCGGTGACTGGCATCCGGCTCTCGAACGTCCAGAATTTGTTCCAGAAGTAGCTGTTCGTTGTTCCGACAATGAATGAGAGCGCTTTGAAACCAGCGAAACCGACACCCGATGCAATGCCGGAGAGCGCGATGAGCCCGTTTAAGACACTGAGATCGAGGAGCGTGTTCAGCGTTCCCACGGCGGCGAATTTACCGAACTGTTCGAATACCCTCCAGCGCCGGCTCAGGAGTTTCAGCAGGAAGAGCGCGAGCGGAGCGAACGCCGAGAAACCGACCACCGAGCCCACGACGAGCGGAACGGTGAACGCGACGCCGAAACCATTCTTCACCGGGACAAGCACGAGCCATCCCACGATGAATCCGATGAGAGTGACGAGGTAAAAATCGCGGCGCTGGTACATATGTTTTGGGTATTCTAGGTCCGGAGGCGCTGGTACACTTCGGCTTCCACTTCAGCGCGGGGGCGCCCGTAGGTGAGGCGCGAAAACTCGCGGCCGAGAGTTCTAAGTGCCTCATCGCCGCGGGAGGGGAACGGCACCACGACGGTGAAGGGGGGGGCTACCTGCCCACCGATGATGAGTTTCACG
>CAYHFV010000033.1:0-8403 GCA_964356055.1 uncultured Candidatus Saccharibacteria bacterium | reverse complement strand
TCGGGATCGCGGGGGGGGGCGGCTAGAACGTGGGCGGTGGCGGGTGGGGAGTTCCGGCGGGCGGGGGAGGCGGAGGTGGCGTGTACGACCGCGGTTGCCCGCCGCCGGACGACTGAATCGAAGCGATATCGGACGCCATTGTCCGGAGGGCGACGTTTTGGGGGGAGGGTCCGACGAGGGGTGCCTCGCCTTCCCCGGTGCCGAGTGGTCCCGGCCGCTCTGTGGGGTCTGCCATTCCACTCATTATAGTACATTGCCTCGGCTCGGTAAGCCTCGGTGAAGTGGATACAAAAATCGAGCGCTGCCCCCTTCTTATTTCGGTTTTTGCTGGGGAACGCCTTTCAAGGAGAGCCCGATACGGCCCTCTTCGACGCGGACGATTTTTGCCCACACCCGATCGCCCATCTTGACGACGTCCTCAACCTTCTTCACGTAGCCCTCTCGGAGCTCCGAGACGTGGATCATGCCGTCGCGCCCGCCGCCCAAGTCGACGATCGCCCCGAAATCCAGAATCTTCACGATCGGCCCCTCGACGATCTCGCCGACCCGAAACTCGCGGACGATCTGCTTCACCGCTTCGAGCGCGTACTCGACCATCGCCCGATCAACGCCGCCGACGTACACTTTCCCTTCCTGTTCGATATCGATCGAAACGTTCCCGCCCGCTGCTTTGATGATGCCGTTGATAGTGCGCCCGCCGGGACCGATGACATCGCCGATCTTCTCCGGATCGATCGTGATGGTAAAGATGGTCGGCGCGAAGCTCGAGATCTGGGGCCGCGGCGCGGGGAGCGCGGCGTTCATCACCGAGAGAATGTGGAGCCGCGCGGCGCGCGCGTGTGTGAGCACCTCCTTGAACGTTTCTTTTGTGATGCCGTCAATCTTCACGTCCATCTGAATCGCGGTGAGCCCGTCCGCGGTTCCTGCCACCTTGCAGTCCATATCGCCGTAGTGGTCCTCGGGTCCCTGGATGTCGGTCAGGATGCGGTACTTCCCCTTCCCGTCCGACATGAGCCCCATCGCGATGCCGGCAACCGGCTTTCGAAGCGGCACTCCCGCATCCATGAGCGAGAGAGAGGTTGCGCATGTCGACGCCATCGAGGATGACCCGTTCGAGGAGAGCGTCTCGGCGACCACGCGGATGGTGTACGGAAATTGGTCCTTGGACGGCAGCATGCCCCGCACGGCCTTCGCGGCGAGCGCGCCGTGGCCGATCTCGCGCCGGCCAGGACCGCGGGAACGCTTGGCCTCTCCGGTCGCGAAACCCGGGAAATTGTAGTGGAGGAGGAAGCGTTTCCGCCCGGTCGTTTCCATGGTTTCGACGAGCTGCTCAGCCTCGGGGGAGGCGAGCGTCGTAATGGCGAGGATCTGGGTGTCGCCGCGCATAAAGAGGGCCGACCCGTGCGTTCGTCGGAAAAGACCGACCTCGGCGTGGAGCGACCGCACCTCGTCGAATGCCCGCCCGTCGGGGCGCACGCCCCTCTCGAGCGCCTGCCGGTGCACGTACGCGTCGATCTCAGCCTCAAAGAGTTCGTCAACTCGCGCGAGATTCTCGCCCGGCTCGTCCGCGGTCTTTAAGTGTTCGATGAGCGCGGATTTGAGCTCGCTGGTTGCCTGTGTCTGGATCGCGTCGTCGATGCGGGGGGCAAGAAAATCACGGAGGCGCGAAACGAACGCGGGATCCGGTTCGGGGAACGCAATATTGAGCTTCGGTTTACCAATCTCTTTCACAATCCCCTCCTGGAAGGCGACGAGGCGCTGGATCTCACGGTGACCTTCCTCGAAAAGCTGCACGATCTCATCCTCCCGCTTTTCGTCTCCCTCGAATTCGATCATGTTCACCTTGTCTGCGGTTCCGGCAAAAAAGGCGAGGGAGTCGAGCTCGCCGGTATCTTTCTTTGTCTCAAAGCGTGCGCCGGCAACCGGCCCTCCCCAGGGGATATTGGAGATGGCGAGCGCGGTCGAGGTCGCGATGAGCGCGATCGCATCAGGATCGTTCTGTTCGTCGTAGGCGAGTATCGTGACCGTCACTTGGACCTCGCGGCGGAGGCGTTGGTCGAAAAGTGGACGCACGGTGCGGTCAATGAGACGCGCCGAGAGTGTCGCCTCGTCCGACGCGCGCCCTTCCCGGCGAATGAAACGGCTCCCGATAATCTTTCCGGCGGCGTAGAACCGCTCCTCGTAATCCACGGTGAGCGGGAAGTAATCAGTCACCCGGTCTTCGGCGCCCATCACCACGGTTGCGAGGACCGCGGTCTCGCCGAGCCGTCCGAGCACCGCTGCGTTCGCCTGGCGCGCGAGCTCCGACACCTCAAGCTCAAGCGGCGCGCCGCCGAGCGTGGTCTTAAAAATCTTCCGATTGAGTGATTGTGTGGTATGGTCCATGGTGGTGGGTAACTTGCGCGGTGCTTCTACCGTCGTTTGCCGGACGGTCCAAATCTCGATCCCGGTGTGGTGCGGCGGCCGTGTCCGCCTCGAACGGGTGCCGCGCGCCGCTCTCCCCGCAGCGCTCTGATTTTCATGAGTATTCGCGGGGTCGCGTCAAGGTCAATGAATCGGTCGGTGACTTCCCGGAGGCGGTTCGAGGTTGCCTTTCCGAACGCGACCACCTCGACCTGTTTGCCGAGCCCCCAGCGTAGGTACTCGACGAGCGGCACAAAATCGCCGTCGCCGGTCACGAGAACCACGGTGTCGAGGGCAGGAGCGAGGCGGATGGCGTCAACGGCGAGTCCGACGTCCCAATCGGCCTTCTTGGCGCCCCCGGCGTAGATCTGGAGGTCTTTGAGGCGCAGCTCGAGGCCGGCTTGCTTTAGGGCTTCGAAGAACGAAGCTTCGCCGCGCACCTCGGCGTCGGGAACGATGCCCTCGCTTTTTACCACGTAGGCGAGCGCGCGCACGAGGAACCGGTCGCCCACCGCCATTCTGATGAGCTCGCGGAAATTCACGCGGGACCCGTGGAGGTGCTTCGCCGAATGGTAGATGTTCTGAACGTCGATTAGGATGCCGACGCGCGGTGCGGAGTGGGTGTGCATTGAAGCGCTTAAATAAAAAACGCCGTCTCGGGGCTCTTACACATCGAGGTTGAGTTTCTTCACGACCTTCTGGTATCGAGTTTCATTCTCCTCTTTCAGGTAACGGAGGAACTTCCGACGCTTCCCGACCATCATGAGGAGCCCGCGTCGCGAGTGGTGGTCTTTCGCGTGTTTCTTCAGGTGATCGGCGAGGGCCTTGATCTGCTTCGTGAGGAGCGCGATCTGCACTTCCGCGGAGCCGGTGTCGGTGTCGTGGAGCGCCGCCTCTTTAATCGTTGTCTGCTTCATCCGTTTTTTGAGCATGCGTCAATTGTATCACCGGTGTCGGAAAATGTCAAAGAGTCGTTGTGCGACAGACGCGACACCGTGATCACCCAGCCGTGGCAGGTGTTCTGGACGTTAGACGAGTGAAGAGGAACGGTGCGAACGCGAGGGCGTAGAACGCGATTGCGAGCACGTCGAGGAGTGAAACTCCGCCGAGCGTAACGAATGTTTCGGCGATGCCGCCGACGAACGCTCCCACCAGGTTGATGCCGAGCGCCGGACCGGCACTCTCCTCGTTCTTGAGCATCATCGAGAAGACGAGACCCGAGAAGAACACGGGGAGAGAGAGGACTATTCCCGCGAGGACTAGCTTAGTAATAAATGGCAGGTTGTTTAGCCACGGGGTGGGGACGAGAACACTTCCGAGGAGCGTGGCAAACAAACCACCCCAAATGAACAGTTTCTTAAGCGGGATTTTGAGTGCAATCAGATTTGCGCCGAGCGCCATTGAAAGGAAGAAAACGGTCGCGATCGCCGTCACGATCCACGTGGAGCCGAAGAGGAGCGAGAGCTTTATGACCGCGCGTGTCTCGAGGAGCAGGAATCCGGCACCGAGCAGAAAGAAAATGGGCATTCGTCCGCTCCGCACCAAGCGGATTTTCGTAAGGAATGGGAGAAAGAACGGCAGAAGGTAAAGGAACGGCAGAAGGTACACGAATGATACGGTCGGACGTTTCATGTAAAAGAAGGGCCAGTTGTCGGTGGCGAGCGGGAGGTTAACCGCCTTCTGTGCGAGCGCTGGTTCGATGTGGGGAATGTCGCGCAGTACCGCACTGTCCGTGAGCGAACCGGCGACAAAAACGACGCCCATGCCATCGTAGTTGGTAAGAAAAGCGGCGGGAGGATTCCCGAAAACAGTCTCCAGCGTCGCAAAGAGACGAGCGCTCAAGAACGTATCTCCGCCACCGAATGACAACACGAGTGTTCCTCCCGGAACGAGAAGATTTTTTGCCTCCATGAGACTCTCAACGGTGTAGACATAGTCGTCGAGACGCAGAAGCGAACCCTGGGCGACGAGCGTGTGCGAATCGAGGTACGCGAAAACAATCGTATCGTACCGGTTCTTGGTCTGCTTGAGGAAGGCGCGGGCGTCGGTGAGGTGCACCTGCACCCGCGGATCGTCGTACGGGCGCTCCGGGTGCCGTTCTTTTCCGAGTCGGTAGATGGCCGGGTCAATCTCGACTGCATCGATATGATCGCTGCCGGCGCGGAGTGCGGCGGCGACATCGTTGCCGGTGCCTGCGCCGACGATGAGCACGTTCTGCGGGTTCGGGTGCGCGAGGAAGGGAAGATTGTATGTGAGAGCCGCCGATCGATTCGGTTCGTAGGTAGGATATTTTTCAAGGAATGTCCGGGAGAGGTCGAGCATTTTCTGATGGTAATCATAGTTGACTGAAAGGTAGGTCACCGGTGGCGGCGCATCCTCGCTGAGCGGGGGAGGTGTGGTGAGAGAGATTCGGTAGTACGGCGACCATACCGCAGGTGCGGAAACAAAGAGGACGGCGAGAGGAATCGCGACGCACATAATTCGGACTACAGTCGAATCAAGCAAGAGAAAGAGGAGTCCGAATCCGAGGAGTAGCCACACCCAGGGCGGCGACCCGAGGAATCCCAGCACAGCAAAGACGATGACGCCTGCGACGCTCCCCAGTAAGTTTGTGGCGTACCCCGGGAGTGGTTGAAGGGGCTCAAGACTCCGCCCAACGAATCCCCCCAGCGCGATAAAAAAAGCGATTATGAGGAGCGGGATACAGAACATACCCACCAAAAGGAATCCAATAGAAGATCCATTGTTGGGGTTTGAGAAAATCAGCTCTGTGATTCCGACAAGCGGGAGGTGGGTGAGATTGAGGTACGGAGCAAACGCGATGAGGGAGAAAAGAATAAGCGCAACGCCCGGGAGCCACCGTGAAAAAAAGCGCTCGCGTGAGCCGAGCACCATGCCGATCCCAATTCCCAAAAATGCGGCGATGAGCGGAAGGTTCTTCGAGTAAGCGAAAACCCGAATCTCGCTCGAGAGGTAGCGGATGACCACGAACTCGAAGTAGAGCGTTAAGAAGCTGAACCAAAAAAGCCGCGTGCGAGGGTGAGCCCACCATCGAGCGATCCCGTTCGTTACGGCGCCTACCGGGCTCATAATCCGGTTCAATCTACTACACTTCGAACCATTCGACAATGTAGGATGTGGCGGTCCACCGTTGTGCGACAGGTGTGGTAGACTAGAGACGTGGCGACATCCGAACTTGATACGCTCCTCACCGACTATCTCGACTACCTCGAGATTGAGAAAAACCGATCGCAGAAGACCCGCGAGAACTACGAACGGTACCTTGCGGCGTTTCTCGCTCGAACGGGCGCGAAACGCGTCTCCGACATCACCCCCGCCGCGGTGCGGCGTTTCCGTCTCACGCTCGCCCGGGAGAACCTGAAGAAAGTGACGCAGAGCTACTATGTGATCGCGCTGCGGAATTTCCTGAAATACCTGGTGAAGCGCGGTCTCCCCCACATTCTGCCCCCCGAGACGATCGAACTCCCGAAGGTTTCGCGGCGCGACATTGAGGTGTTGGACTACGGCGAACTTGAGCGGCTCCTCGCCTCCCCGGCTCGCCTCGCTGACTCGCCTCGCTATCGCGAGAGCGAAGCGGGAGCTCCGGCCAGCCTCGCCGAATCTAGGCGGGCGAAGCGGGCGGGCGCCACGTTCCGCGCGCTCCGCGACCGCGCCATCCTCGAGACTTTCTTTTCGACCGGCCTCCGCCTCTCGGAGCTCTGCGGGCTCGATCGCGCGCTCGATCTCTCTCGCGGCGAGATCTCGGTTCGGGGGAAGGGCGACAAGCTCCGCGTCGTTTTTCTTTCGGACCGCGCCCGGGAAGCGATCGCCCGCTATCTTAAAGAACGGAAGGACGCGGACCCCGCGCTTTTTGTGAGCCTCTCGAAGTCAGGTGCGGCGCTCGGGCGTATCACTGGGCGGGCGGTGGAGCGCCTCGTTGACCGGTGTGCGCGCGCGGCGGGCATTCCGAAGCGGGTCCACCCCCATCAGCTCCGGCACAGCTTTGCGACCGATCTTTTGATAAACGGCGCCGATCTCCGGTCGGTGCAGGAACTCCTGGGACACGCGAACATCGCGACGACGCAGGTGTACACCCATTTAACCAATAGAGAGCTAAAAGAGGTGCATAGAGCTTTTCATGCGCGCAGACGCTCATGATTCCATCTACACCTGCGGCGAGGAAGGGGCGATGGGGAAGGGCGGGGATTGAGCCCGTCCCCATGGCGGAGCACACGAACCGAGGGGTTCGTGGGAGCGAAGCTAAGCAAGCGACGACGCAGGTGTACACCCACCTCACCAATAAGGAGCTCCGTGAAGTGCACGAGGCCTTCCACGCTCGCCGGCGGAGGTAAGAGACAACAACCGGTCGCCTAAGGCGACCGGTTGTTGGTGGTGGGCAGGGTTGGCCCCGCCTGTGGCGGGATTGCTGTTTGTCCGCCAATCGCTCCGCTCTTGGACAAACAGGGAAGACTCTCCCATTTTTCTCCGTGCCGAGGGTGGGGGTCGAACCCACAAGCTCTTTCGAGCACTAGCTCCTAAAGCTAGCGTGTTTGCTCCCGAAAATCTCTGCGAGCGAGGCGAGTAGATTGATTTTCGCGGATCCTGTGATGCGGAGCGCAAACATTCCGTGTGGGCGAGGTGGGGGTTGAACCCACAAGTCCTTTCGGACACAAGGTCCTAAACCTTGCGCGTCTGCCAATTTCGCCACTCGCCCAAAGATTCGCTCGCAGGAATACGAGATTCTCGAAAAATATAGTCGTGTCTTGCGCTCCGCATTTTTCGGGACGATTTCGCCGCCTGCCCGCCCCGACTATACCACGCAAGACAGTGTTTGACAAGTAGTATATAGTATGCTATAATCACACCAGCAAGATTATAAATTCAATACATATCTAAAGAGGTTGTCATGTTCAAAGCTCTTGGAAAATTCTTCAGTTTTATCGCGCACGGGGTGCGCGGGATGGTTTCGGATATCACCACCTTCGGTGTTATCCTCCCCACACTGTTTCCGGAAGGAGGAAAACACGGAGTAGCGTCTTCACAGGACGCTGCCGGTGGTGAGGAAAGAAAAGAGAAATCCCCAATCGGCTTCGGGGCTGATACTGGAGAGACGAAAGGGAAGGGGGGAAGGCAAAAAGGAAAAATCCCTCCTCCCAAGGAATCTGCTCCGAAATCAGCACTCGCCGCGGTCATGGTGGCGTTTCTCCAATCGCTCACAAACGATGAGCGGAACCACTTTAATGTCGACCTCATCAATGATTTGGATGAGGAGACGAGAAATGCGATTCTTGCTCTGCACAAGGAGGCGCTGGATGACGTGAATCACCCAACAGCCGAGAACCGCTTTGCAAGGATTCTTACTGGTCTTGTTGCGGATGCACGGGTGCGTTACGCAAGTAATCAAACGAAGTACCGGGAGTTTCTGGATCGGTTGGGAAAAATCGCCAAGACGGATCCCGAGCGATTCAAGCAGATCCTCGAGCTTTCGGATAACAATGCCTTGCAGCAGTACCTGAAGGCGGCGGACCGTCGGCTCGGTCAAATGCTCATGTGGCTTGGTAACCAGACCTGGTTGCCCGTGCCGCCCGAACGCATGAGCCGGAACCCGTTCAAGCGGGTTGCACAGAATCTCGGACTATCTTGAAAGGAGACAGCGATGAATACGTTTCAGCAGTTTGTCGGTATCGTGCGGCGGCTCCTCTTTGGAGCTGACCTTATCTTGCGGTGGCTCGTGGCGGTCATTCTGACCTGGCCGATCGTCATGCTTCTCGTGAGCCTCGTCGGTGTGCCGGAGGTCACTGCGGTCATCGGATTCCTCATTCCGACCGTCGTGCTTTTCCTGCTCATCGTCGGGTACGCGAGTCCGACCGTGACCGCGCTCAGGGTGCAGCCTCAACATCCGCCGTAGCAGCGGCGGCGGTTGCTGCGGGGTCTTGTGAGGCATGTGGTACGCCTGGTCCACTTCGGCAAGTTGAATGGATGGATGAAACCGTGGGCTAT
>CAYHFV010000032.1:0-8627 GCA_964356055.1 uncultured Candidatus Saccharibacteria bacterium | reverse complement strand
CTCGCAGCTCTCGCAGTTTATGGACCAGGTGAACCCGCTCGCAGAGCTCGAGCACAAGCGACGGCTTTCCGCGATGGGGCCGGGCGGGCTCACGCGTGAGCGCGCCGGCTTCGAAGTGCGCGACGTCCATCCGTCGTACTATGGACGGGTGTGTCCTATCCAGACGCCGGAGGGAGCGAATATTGGACTCGTGAGCTACCTTTCGAACTTCGCTCGTCTGAATGAGCTCGGATTTTTGGAAACGCCGTACTTCCGGGTGAAAGACGGGACGGTAACGTCGCAGGTGGTATGGCTCGACGCGATCGAGGAGGAAAAGCACAATATCGCGCACGCGGACGTTTCAATAGACGAAAAGGGACGGATCGCCACCGAGATGGTTACGGCGCGCGTGAAGGGCGAACCGGGTACCTGTGCCCGGAACGAGGTTGATCTCATTGATGTGTCGGCAAACCAGCTTGTATCGGTTTCGACCGCCCTCATTCCCTTTTTGGAACACAACGACGCGAACCGAGCTCTCATGGGGAGTAATATGCAGCGCCAGGCGGTGCCCTCCATACGGGCGACTGCGCCGCTTGTCGGTACGGGCGTTGAGGAGACCGCGGCTCGCGACTCCGAACAGATGATCATTTCGGACGTCGAGGGTACCGTCGTCGAGGCGGATGGGAGTGCAATCACCGTGAAAACCGCTACGGGGGGCAAAAAATTCCCCCTCCTTAAATTCCGCCGCTCGAACCAGTCCACGTGTATCTCGCAGCACCCGATTGTGAAAATCGGGAGTAAGGTGAAGAAGGGAACCGTGCTCGCGGACGGTCCCTCGACCGACCGCGGCGTTTTAGGGCTGGGACAGAATCTCCTCGTCGCCTTCGTGCCGTGGCGCGGCGGGAACTTCGAGGATGCGATCATCCTCTCGGAGCAGGTTGCCCGCGAGGACCGCTTTACCTCCATTCACATCGAAACCTTCACCTGTTCGATTCGGGATACCAAGCTTGGCCCCGAGATCACGACGCCCGATATTCCGAATGTCGCCGAGGACAAGCTCCGCAACCTCGATGAAGAAGGGATCGTCCGGATTGGGGCGGAGGTTCGCACCGGCGACATCTTGGTCGGGAAGATCTCGCCGAAGGGCGAATCCGAACTCTCGTCCGAGGAACGGCTCCTCCGGGCCATCTTCGGCGAGAAGGCGCGCGATGTGAAGGACGCCTCGCTTACCCTTCCCCACGGGAAGCAGGGGAGGATCATCAGCATCAAGATCTTCTCGCGCGACAAGGGCGACAAGCTCGAGCCGGGCATCATCAAAAAGATCCAGGTCGAGGTAGCGCAGCTCCGGAAGGTCCGTGCGGGCGACAAGCTCGCCGGCCGACACGGGAACAAGGGCGTAATCTCCCAGATTCGGCCGATGGAGGATATGCCGTACCTCGCGGATGGCCGTCCGGTCGACATCGTGCTGAACCCCTTGGGTGTCGCTTCCCGCATGAATCTCGGGCAGATCCTTGAAACGCACCTCGGTCTCGCCGCGCACACGCTTCAGTACCGCTCGGTGGTCCCCAACTTTGTCGGTGCATCAGAGGAGGATATTAAGGCGGAGCTCCTCGCAGCCGGTCTCCCCCAGGATGGCAAGCTCACCGTCTACGATGGCGTAACTGGAGAGCCGTTCCGCGCGCCGATCACCGTCGGCTACATTTACATGATGAAACTGAACCATCTTGTCGAGGATAAGATTCACATGCGATCCACCGGACCTTACTCGCTTATTACCCAGCAGCCCTTGGGCGGCAAAGCCCAGCTCGGGGGACAGCGGTTCGGCGAGATGGAGGTGTGGGCGCTCGAGGGGTACGGCGCCGCGCATACCCTCCAGGAAATGCTCACCATCAAATCAGACGACGTGCTCGGTCGGTCCGCGGCGTTCGAATCGATCATCCGCGGCACCGAGATCAGGAAACCCAACCTCCCTGCTTCATTCAACGTGCTCGTATCCGAACTGAAGTCGCTCGGTATGAACGTGTCGTACGAAACGAGTGAGCTCAGCGAGGGAAGCGATATTCCCGGCATCGTCGACACCGGAGAAGACGATAACTAACGACTCACGACCGACCACCAACAACACACAATACACCACACCCGAATTCTATCCTCGTGGTACGTTGTTAATTGCAGGTTGTGAGTTAACGTATGGAAACCAAGAACCAAGACCTGAAGAGTATTTCAATTCGCGTCGCCTCACCCGACGAAATTTTGTCGTGGTCACACGGCGAGGTCATAAAACCCGAAACACTAAACTATCGAACGCAACGGCCCGAGAAGGACGGGCTCTTTTCGGAGCGCATCTTCGGGCCGACAAAGGATTACGAATGCTACTGTGGCAAGTACAAGAAGGTTCGATATAAGGGGATCGTCTGCGAGAAATGCGGTGTTGAGGTGACCCGCGCGGTAGTCCGCCGCGAACGGATGGGGCACATCACGCTCGCCGCGCCTGTCGCGCACATCTGGTTCCTGCGAACAGTTCCCTCGAAGCTCTCGCTCCTCTTGGACATCTCCGTTCCGAAAATCGAGAAGGTGATCTACTACGTCGCCTACATTGTGACGGCGGTGAACGAGGAGAACCGGAAGCGGGCGCTCGATACACTGAAGAAGGAGGTGAGGTCCCTGAAGCATGAGAAGGGGATTGACCTCACGGCGGTGGGAGCGCGCGCCGAAAACCTTTCGCAGGTATTGACCGCCCTTCGTCCCGGACTCATCTTGACCGAACAGGAGTACTACTCGCTCGCCGAGCGATTCGGCGACGTGTTCGAGGCCGATCGCGGTGCGGGAGCGATACGGAAGATTCTCGAAGGCCTCGATCTCAAGGGAGCCGTTCGCGAATTGCGCGCGGAGCTAAAGGAAGTGAAGGATGAAAATCGCATGCGCCGGCTTCTGCGCCGCATGCGGCTCCTGAAATCGCTCATCGCCGCGAACATCCGCCCCGAAGGGATGGTGTTCACCGTGCTCCCGGTCCTTCCTCCCGAGCTCCGGCCGATGGTG
The DNA here is from genome assembly GCA_964356055.1 of uncultured Candidatus Saccharibacteria bacterium. Taxonomy (GTDB): domain Bacteria; phylum Patescibacteriota; class Minisyncoccia; order UBA6257; family GWB1-50-10; genus JAUSKB01. The sequence goes on along the minus strand of CAYHFV010000032.1, from coordinate 5,609 downwards.
GCTCTAGACGGCGGCCGTTACGCGACCGCGGACCTGAACGATCTCTACCGCCGCGTCATCAACCGGAACAATCGTCTGAAGAAACTCATTCAACTCAAGTCGCCTGAGGTCATCATCACGAACGAGAAGCGCATGCTCCAGGAGGCGGTGGACGCCCTGATCGACAATTCCGCCCGCCTGGGAAGCCAGCTGCTTTCCACGCGCCGCCGCCCGCTCCGGTCGCTCGCGGATATGTTGAAAGGCAAGCAGGGGCGGTTTCGTCAGAATCTGCTCGGAAAGCGCGTCGACTATTCAGGCCGTTCGGTGATCGTCGTCGGTCCCGAGTTGCGCTTGAACGAGTGCGGACTCCCCAAGAACCTTGCGCTCGAACTGTTCCGCCATTTTGTCATCAACAAGATTATCGAGCGGGGGTACGCTTTCAACATCAAGCAGGCGAACCGCTTCATCGAGCAGGGGTCGCCCGAGGTATGGGCGATCCTCGAGGAGATCATCCAGCACAAGAAGGTGCTCCTGAACCGCGCGCCGACCCTCCACCGGCTCGGCATTCAGGCATTCAAGCCGGTGTTAATCGAGGATCTCGCTATCCGCATCCCGCCGCTTGTCTGCGTGGCGTTCAACGCCGACTTTGACGGCGACCAGATGGCGGTCCACCTGCCCTTGACCGACGAGGCGCAGTACGAGGCGATTGAACTTATGGACGCGGGGCACAACCTCCTAAAACCGGCGAACGGCGACCCGATCGTTTCACCGACCCAGGACGTAGTCCTCGGGTGCTACTTTCTGACCCGCATGGTGCCGGGCGCGAAGGGCGAAGGCCGAGCGTTTTCGGGCATGAGCGAGGTGATGTACGCCCACGAAGAAGGGGTCATCGACATCAACGCGAGCATCAAAGTGAAACGTCCTGAAGGAATCGTCGAAACGACCTACGGGAGGCTCATTTTTAACAGTATCCTGCCCGCAGAGGTTGGGTTTGTGAACGACCAATTGAACAAAAAGGCGCTTTCCAAGCTCGTCGCGCGAATCATTGATTCGCACGGCGTCGACCGGGCGCAGGAGTATCTCGATCAGGTGAAAGATCTCGGGTTCACCTACGCGACGATGTCGGCAACGACCTGGGGTATGGCTGATACGAGAACGCCGGAAGAGAAGTCGCAGATTATCGCGGAGGGCGCTCAACAGATCGCGGAGATCGAGTCGCAGTACAACGAGGGGTTGCTCACGAGCGAGGAACGGAGCGGGAAGGTTATTGGCGTGTGGAGCGGCATTATCGCGCGGATTCACAAGCTGGTGCCGAAGGGATTCGCTCCCACCAATCCGGTGTACTCCATCTACGATTCCGGATCCCGTGGCAGCTGGGCCCAGCCGAATCAGATGATTGGTATCAAGGGACTCGTGACGAACCCGCAGGGCGGCGTCATCGAACTGCCGGTCATCTCTTCTTACAAAGAAGGTTTGAACACGCTCGAATATTTCATTTCGACGCACGGTGCCCGGAAAGGTTCGACGGACACGGCACTCAAAACCGCGTCGGCGGGGTACCTCACCCGTCGCCTCGTCGATGTTGCGCAGGACATCGTCATCGAGGAAGACGATTGCGGTGCGACGGAGGGCATTACCATCAACCGAAAGGATGGGGAGGCCTACGGGTATGCGTTCGGCGACCGGCTTTACTCACGTATCGCGCTCGAAAATGTTCGCGTTGATCGAAAGGTGGTGGTGAGGGCGGGAGAGCTTTTAACCCGCGCGGCGGTGAAAACAATTCAGGAATCGAAGCTCGACTCGGTCGTCGTGCGTTCGCCGATCCGCTGCAAGGCGGCGTACGGAATTTGTGCCGCCTGCTATGGACTCGATCTTTCTAAGAATAAACCGATCGAAGTGGGAGAAGCGGTCGGCATTGTCGCGGCGCAATCGATCGGTGAACCGGGAACGCAGCTCACGCTCCGCACATTCCACATCGGAGGCGTGGCAGGCGTCGATATTACCTACGGTCTCCCCCGCGTCGAGGAGGTTTTTGAAGTTCGTCCGCCGAAAGGAAAGGCGCCGCTCTCGAAATCGAACGGCGTTGTCGCTGAGATCGAAGAACGGGGGGCCATGCGGCTCATCAAAGTGAAGCCCGCGGAATCGAGGGTGACGAAGGGAATAAAAACGACGAAGAAATCGAAACGGACGAGTTTCGATGAATACCTCATTCCGGTGGCGGTCACTATGTTCGTGAAGCAGGGAGATACAATCGAACGGGGAGCGCCGCTCTGCGAAGGTCCCCTAGACCTTCGTGAACTCCTCGCCTACCGCGGGGTTGAGGCGGTGGAACGGTATGTCGTGAACGAGATTCAGAAGATCTACGTGCCGGAGGGCGCTTCCATCAATGACAAGCACCTTGAGATCATTGTTCGCCAGATGCTCTCGCGGGTGCTCGTGAAGGAGCCCGGTGATACTGATTTTATAATTGGGGAACTTGTCGAAAAATCGAAGTTCCTCGCGGCCAATCGGGAAATGCGCCGACAGAAGAAGCAACCCGCGAAGGCGGTCATGAAAGTGCTCGGCATCACTCGCGTCGCCCTCGATTCGCCGAGCTTTCTGTCCGCAGCCTCGTTTCAGGAAACGAGCCGAGTACTCGTGAACGCCGCCGTGGAGAGCAAGGTGGACACACTCCGCGGACTGAAGGAGAACGTCATTATTGGGAAGCTTATTCCGGCGGGGACCGGCAGGCGGGGCATTCCAGCGGACCGGCTCGCGGAATTGAAGACGCTCTTCAATCCGCCGCGCCCGGTCGTCGAGGAGCTCTCGCTCGAGGAGGCGCTCACCGCTGAATCGCCGACGCCTGACGTTCCTCCGTCGCCGGAAGGACTGGGAACGGAAGGGATGCCGCCGCCCGGTTTTTGAACGGCTCGCCGCTTCAATTGACTCCCTGGAGCGATTCTGCTAGCGTATCGGTACTGACGGCATGGAACCGCAACAGACCGAACAAGAAAGCGCGCAGCTCTACGAGCTCGGCTTCTCGGCGCAGAGCGAGGATCTCACGGCGGTGAAACGCCTGCTCGCCGTGCAGGGGGCGACGGTGATTTCAGAGCGCCCGCTCGAGAAAATCCGATTCGTCTATCCCATTCGCAAACAGCAGTACGGATTTCTCGGTGCCATCCGTTTTTCGGGCGTTGCCGACCTTGGCGCGTTTTCGAAACTACTCGGCCTCGAGGGGGGACTCATCCGTTTTATGGTGCATCGCGTCGATGCGAAGCGTGAAGCGGCGCGCCAGGAATCAGCAGGAAGGCCGATGGGACCGCGTCCGATCCGGCATGAGACGGAACCGATGCTGACGAACGAAGCGCTCGAAAAAAAGATTGAAGAGATCTTACAATAGTGGTTAGTCACTAAGGCCTAGCCAACAGGAGATGCACATGCTATAACAACGATGACTAGTGGCTAATCGCCGATTCCTATTCGTATGAATCTCAATAAAGTACTCATCTTTGGTAATCTGACGCGTGACCCTGAGTTGCGCCAGACGCCGACGGGACAGGCGGTCACCACGCTCGGCATCGCCACCAATTCCTTTTTTACTGACAAAGCGGGACAGAAACAGAAGAAAACCGAGTTCCACTCGGTTGTGGTCTGGGGACGCCAAGCGGAGATCGCGAGCCAATACCTCAAAAAGGGGAGCTCGGCCCTCATTGAAGGGCGCCTGCAGACGCGTTCGTGGCAGGACAAGCAAGGGCAGGCCCGTCAGACTACGGAGATCGTGTGCGAACGCATTCAGCTCGGTCCTCGTCCTCAGGGCGAGGGAGGGGCGGCAAGAGGAGCGCCGCCGCCCGCATCGCCGGACGTGGTTGATGAACGCCACGAGGAACTTCCTGCGATCTCGGTCGACGACGGTGAAATACGGCCGGAAAACATTCCCTTCTAACCCATGGCGCGCTACGCGATGAAGCAGTGTGTGTTTTGTTCGCAGAACGCGAAAGAAGTCGACTACCGCGATGTCGAGATACTCAGGCGTTTTATTTCGAGCCAGGCGAAGATCATCGATCCCCGTCACACGGGCGTGTGCGCGAAGCACCAGCGTCGCGTCGCGAACGCCATAAAACGCGCCCGCATCATGGGACTTCTCCCCTTTATAAGGAGGTAGAAATCAGCCACTTGCCAATAGCCACTAAGATATGAAAGTCGGGTTTTCTATTGGCTAATCGCTAGTGGCTAGTGACTAACGGCTATTCTATGTCTCCGTTCGACGTTGATGCCGTAGCAGAAGTGCTCATGAGCATCGTGGGCGTTTCGGATGCGCTCGATTGGTTTATCGCCTTTGTCGCGCGGTACTCTCCGTTCGTTGTGGGCGCCCTTGCTATCGCGGCGATTGTTAAAGAACGGCGATGGCGGATGCGTGTGTGGGCGACCGCGCTCACGCTCCTCACGCTTATTCTCTCGCGTGGCATTATCGCGCCGCTCATTCACCTCGCCGTGCCACGCCCACGCCCGTTCGAGGTTCTAGGAATCGAGTCGCTCGTTCACGCCGACCCCGGGAGCGCGTTCCCCTCGGGGCACGCCTCGCTCCTCTTCGCGATTGCATTCGCCGTGCTTTTCTATCGCCGTTCGTGGGGGTGGTGGCTTGTCGGCCTCTCGCTTTTGAATGGCGCTGCGCGTGTCGCGGGCGGCGTCCACTGGGTGGGGGACATTTTGGGCGGTCTCGCGGTCGCGGCGGCGAGCGCGCTCGTTATCCACGCGCTCATCGGGCGCTATCGCCCGGCATCCGCGCCGCCGGAGCCTGCGGCGGCGCCCCCACTCGCGAAAGAATAAATGGGGTGCCACTCGAGCACCCCATACTTGTTCCACGCCCCCCGTGTCCCACGAATGTACCATATGGTACATTCGTGGGACACCTGCCAGAGGTCGAAAACGAACGTGGATAATTCCTTGACGTGCCGTGTATGAGTTGCTTTTTGGAGTGGTGCTCGCAAGCACAGCTTGCTCAGTCACTACCCGAAGTTTTCCAAAGCACAACCACGCGGTTCTCTATGTTACCAGCAGATAGCGATAGTAAGACAACCCGCCCTACTATCGGGGCGGATTGTTCTCTGTAGCGCCGTGTTAAACGAAAAAGCTCAAGATTTTCATCCGGACCCGTTCCACCTCGTCGGGGTCGAGGCTATCCTGGAGATTCAGTTTCAGCTCCCGGATGGCCCGTTCCGCCTCTTCTTTTGTGACCCCGTCCGCGAGGTATTTGCCGAACGTCGCCTTCACGTACTCGCGTTCGTCGGGGGAGAGCGCGGCGATCTCGCGGAGCATCGCATCCATACGTTTCAACTGGAGCTTTTTCCCGGTGTTGCCGAGGATGATTTCTAGGACTCCCATTATAGAAGAGTATACCACGCCTGTGGCGTAGATGGGGGGTTTCGTAGCGTGTCTGGGGTGGAAATCCCCGCCTGCAACGCCTTGCGTAGTAACGCGGGCAGGGAACACGCATTACTCTGCGATCATCGCGCTTTTCCAACGTGATGCAGAATATTTGAATTAGTCCGAACCGCTTTCGCCGCCGAAGGCGGGGTGAGGCATTGACTTTTCCAATGTGGTGGAATTATACAACTCTGCTCGAACATTTTTTGAACGGAACTGACCGCCTC
>CAYHFV010000031.1:0-8680 GCA_964356055.1 uncultured Candidatus Saccharibacteria bacterium | reverse complement strand
TCGGCGCAGTTCTCCTCATTGCGATGGGGCTTGTGAACGTTATTGGAGAATTTTTTCCGGCGTTCCCGATCAAGCTCCGCATCCCGCAGGCAGCGCACCGGAAGATCGCCGAGTACATGGAGTATGCGACACTCCCCGCGGCGCTCGCCTTGGGTGTTCTCGTGGGGCTCTGCGAGTTTCCCTGTACCGGAGGACCGTACGTCATGGTGATCGGGCTCTTGAAGGATGCGGCAACCTTTGCGCGCGGATTCGGCTACCTCCTCCTCTACAATCTCATCTTCGTCCTTCCGCTTGCGGTGATCCTCTTCATTGCGAGCAACAAGGCGATACTCGAAAAGGTCCAGGCGTGGAAACGAGCGGAAGTGCGCGGCATGCGTCTCTGGGGCGGTGTGGCGATGGTCGCGCTCGGACTTCTCATCTTTGTGCTCTAAGATTTCTCTCATTACTATGTTCAACATTGATCCAGTGTGTAAAAAGAGATTGCGACGAAAACAAGAACACGCGATCTTAAAGTACGGCGGGAGTGTCTACCATTTTTGTTGTGGAGCGTGCAAAGAATCGTTTGAGCAGAATCCACTGAAATACATTCCCGATGGTGGGTTGGAGTCGAAAAATAAAAACGTATGGACGAAGAACACAAAACACTAGAAGAAACGCAGAAAAAAGGGCAGGCGTATCTCATTCCCGCAAGCATCGTCATCGCGGCGGTCGTCATCGCGTTTTCGTGGATCTACACAACTGGTCAGCGTGTAGCACCTCAAGAAAGTCGCAGCACACCGGAGGAGGCACCCACCGCTCAAACGGCGAACCTGGCATCGATTGTCCTTCCTCCTGACGGTGTCACCCTGCCGATTCGGTGGGGCAACTTCGGATCGCAGCTCGCCGCGCTCGGCGTCGTTGACGCGGAGAAATTTACCTCGCTCTACCGCGGCAGTCCGATGGAGGACGATGCCTTGCAATTCCTCGCGGATGTGGAGGACACGCAGATTAGAATGACGCTCGAGAACGCTCCGGTATTCCTGAATCTCTTCTGGGCGTTCGGGCTCGCGAACGAAAATCCGGTGCTCACCGAGGGACCGATGGTGGATCCGCAGTATGGCGGCGCGGGCAGATTCGCCTCGACCGGCGGGTGGACGCTCGCGAAAGGGGATGCGATGACGCACTACGCCCGCCATGCGCTCGTTCCGCTCTCTCCCGCGCAACAAGCGCTTGTCGAACGCGTCGCGGGAGGGATCTACCGCCCGTGCTGCGGCAACGCGACCTACTTCCCGGACTGCAACCACGGCATGGCGATGCTGGGACTCCTCGAAATCATGGCTGCGCAGGGTTTCTCCGAAGAGGAGATGTACCGAACGGCGCTCGCGGTGAACTCCTTCTGGTTTCCGGACACCTACCTCACGATCGCGGCGTACAAGGCGTCACAGGGCGTACCGTGGAGCGCGGTCGAACCGCGTGAGGTGCTTGGCGCCGATTTCTCGAGCGCCGCCGGGTTCCAACGGGTTTCCGCGCTCGTTCCGAAGCAGGAGCTCCCGAGCGGCGGCGGCTGCGGAGTATAACAACAAGCGAGTAGGAAGTAGCGGATAGCAGAGTAATACAATACGAACAAGAGAAAGGTCGCTGAATCAAACACAACGTTACACACACCATGCTTTCGCTAAAACGGTACGGATGGCTCTGCGTTCTTGGCGGTGAGGTTGCGTATACTCTCTGTCTCCTCGGCGGTTTCCTGCCGCTCCGGAGTGCACGAGGTATCGAATTGCACCACGCGCTCTTCGAGACGCTCCCGGGGTTCATATGGATCAATGTTGGGAGCGTGCTACTCGGGGCGCTCTACGTCTTCGTATTCGCCTGGGTCTTCGCCTGGTACTACGTCTGGATGCATAACACGAGTTTGGTGAAAAATAATTAAGCGCTATGGGCAGCGGAGAAAAAATTAGGAACCTGCTTCCGCGGCAAGCATGGATTATGATTGCCGTCGTCGGTATCGCCGGTTCCCTTTTTCTTGTGAGGAGCCACTCATCGCATGTTGTTTCCGTCATTCCCTACGTCATTCTCCTCCTGTGCCCGCTCATGCATATCTTCACGCACAAGAATCATGGACACAGTCATGGTGGCGGCCGGCATCATGAGAAGACAGAACAGAAAGAACGCTAACCATGTTTCGTTCACTGTTCAACAGGTTCACGGGTCATTCGCATCGAAAGCGCCTCAGAGATCCAGTATGCGGTATGGAAGTAACCGAGAACATTACGTTGAACTACCAAGGACAGAGGTACGCCTTTTGCTCGGATCACTGCAGACAGCAGTTTGAGAAAGACCCGGAAAGCTACGCAGCACAGCAGCCGTGACACACGACATCGCAAAGTCGATCCTGTACGGAGCGCTCGCCGGCGCACTCTTGCTGGGAGTTTACTTTACCGTGCTCTCGTTAGTGTCCGGAGGGGAGTTTGCTTGGAATCAATTTGCCTCATTTTGGTATTTCATTGTGAGCCTCGCTCTTGGTTTTGGAGTTCAGGTTGGGCTTTTTGTGTATCTCAAGAACCTCGTGCGTGGGGGCCGCGGCGGCAATGGTTTGGGAATAACCGGCACAACGGTGGTATCCATGAAAGATTGTGTACGCGGTTGGCTCTCTCGTGCTATGCTGCACGCAGCATTTGATTTACAATTAACTATTCCATGAAAACAATCCGAAAGAGTTCCCTATGGAAAAGAATGTAGAGAGACGTATGAATCACTCGCCCCATAGCAACCAAACAAAGGTGAGATACGCTTGTCCGATGCATCCGGAGGTTGTCCAAGGCCTGCCGGGGCTCTGCCCCGAGTGCGGGATGAGTTTGGTAGAGACAAGAGACAAGAGACAAAAAACTGGAGATGGTGGCCACAAACACGGCGGACACAGGGCGCATGAAACGGGTGATGACTTCGACAAACACGCCGGGCACTCCACAAACGTCTTCGAGACAAAATTCTGGGTGAGTCTGGCGCTCTCCATTCCCATCGTTCTCTACTCAGATATTGTCTCGGAGCTTTTCGGGTGGCGGCTGCCCGCATTTCCGGGTTCCGCCTACCTTCCCTTCGCGCTCGCATCGGTTGTCTTTTTTTACGGTGGTGCCGTCTTCCTTGTGAGCGCGTGGCGCGAGCTCCGCGCGAAGCTCCCGGGCATGATGACGCTCATTGCTCTCGCCATCACCGCCGCGTACGCGTGGAGCGTCTACGCCGTGCTTGCGCGGGAGGGAGGAACGCTTTTCTGGGAACTCTCGACCCTCGTTACGATCATGCTCTTGGGACACTGGATCGAGATGCGCGCGGTCCAGAGTGCCCGGAGTGCTTTGGGGGAGCTCTCGAAGCTCCTGCCGGACACGGCGGAAGTAGTCCACGGCGACCGGACCGAGGTTATCCCGCTTGCGGGGGTGCGGGAAGGCGATATTCTGCTGGTGCGCCCCGGCGGGAAGATTCCCGCAGACGGCGAGGTGATTGACGGAAACTCCTCGGTCAATGAATCGCTTGCGACGGGCGAATCGAAGCCGGTTGGCAAGCGCGTCGGGAGCGGCGTCATTGCCGGAACGGTGAACGGCGACGGCGCGCTGAAAGTGAAGGTCACCGGTATCGGTGACCACACGTTCCTCGCGGGCGTGATGCGTCTCGTCCAAGAGGCGCAGGCGTCGAAGTCGCGCCTGCAGATACTTTCCGACCGCGCTGCGTTCTACCTTACCCTCGTTGCTGTTTTCGCTGGCGGCGCCACGCTCGTGTCGTGGCTCGCCTCGGGTGCCGAGGCGTCATTCGCGGTCGAGCGCCTCGTCGCGGTCCTCGTCATCGCCTGTCCGCACGCGCTCGGTCTCGCCGTGCCCCTCGTCGCCTCTATTTCAACGACAAAGGCGGCGCGCAACGGCTTTCTCGTGAAGCGCCGGCTCGCACTTGAAGCGGCGCGAAACATTGATGTGGTACTCTTCGACAAGACCGGTACGCTCACGAAGGGAGAGTACGGCGTGACGAATATCTGGCCGTTTTCGGGCATCGGTGAACGCGAGGTGCTCCGACTTGCGGCGTCGGTCGACGCCCCCTCAGAACATCCAGTCGCAAAGGCAATTGTTGCGCACGCGCAGAAAGTAGGCGTTCCCCTCGATGAGGTGAGAGAGTTCGCCCGGCTCTCGGGGAAGGGAACGCGGGGGAAGGTGGGGAATGCGACCGTTACCGTCGGCGGGGGCGGCGTCATCGATGGTCTCTCGTTCTCGTTGCCGGAGAATGTTCAGAGCGAGCATCGGAAAGGGAAGACCATCATCTACGTTGTGAGGGATGGTTCGGTGGTGGGAGCGCTCGCGCTCGCGGATATCATTCGCGAGGAGTCGCGGGAGGCGATTGCGGCGCTCAAAGCGCAGGGAGTCGGTATTGCGATGATTACGGGCGACGCAGAGGATGTCGCGGCGTGGGTTGCTCGCGAACTCGGGATCGAAGAGTACTTTGCTCGTGTCCTCCCCGATGAGAAATCAGAAAAGGTGAAGTTGCTCCAGTCAAGCGGCAAGCGGGTCGCGATGGTCGGCGACGGAATCAATGATGCGCCCGCGCTCACACAGGCAGACCTCGGCATCGCGATCGGCGCGGGCACGAACGTGGCCATCGAATCCGCCGGCATCATCCTCGTGCGGGACGATCCCCGTGACATCCCTAAAATTATCACGCTCTCGTGGATGACCTACCGGAAAATGGTCCAGAACCTCTGGTGGGCGGCCGGGTACAATATTGTCGCGATCCCGCTCGCGGCGGGGGTACTCGCCTCGCGCGGCATCCTCTTGGAGCCCGCCTTCGCAGCCGTCCTCATGTCGCTTTCCACGGTCATCGTTGCGGTGAACGCGATGCTCTTAAAAAAGGTCGAGCTCTGAACGAAATTGGCCAATCCTATGTGGGGAAATATGATGGGGTGGGGGTGCGGCGGAGGATGGGGCGGATGGCTCGGGATGGTCCTCTGGTGGGTTGTTGTCGTTGTCGCCCTTGTTATTTTTGTCCGCTGGCTCGTCGGCCAGGGAAAGGGGGACGGCGGTGCGAGGAGCGCGATCGACGTCCTGAAGGAGCGGTATGCGAAAGGGGAGATTGATAAGAAAGAATTCGAGGAGAAACGGAAGGACCTGGTGAGCTAACTTTTATAACGTACCTACAAATTCCATTTTGTAGGTACGTTGTTTTTGTATTGTGGGGGGTGGATAGTTTCTTGCCACGCGCGTTCCAAGCACATTCCAATGTTCGTACGAACATTGGAATGTGCGTCGCGTTTGTTTTGTTTTGGTAGCGTGATATGGTGTAGCCGATGCAGAATGGATTCTGGGGGAAACTGCCGAAACCGTTCTTTGCGCAGGCGCCGATGGCGGACGTGACAGACGCCGCGTTCCGGCGGATTATTGCGAAGTACGGGAAGCCCGACGTAATGTGGACCGAATTCGTCTCGGCGGACGGTGTATGCTCGGCAGGACGCGATGCGCTCCTGCCGAGCTTGTGGTTCACTGATGCTGAACGGCCGATCGTGGCGCAGATTTTCAGCGCCGATCCTGGGAAGATTCGTGAAGCCGCCGCACTTGTCCGCGAACTCGGGTTCGACGGCGTGGATATCAACATGGGATGCCCCGATAAGAACGTGGTGAAGCAGGGTGCCGGTGCCGCACTCATCAAAACACCGAAGGTGGCGCAGGAGGTGATCCGCGCCGCCCGTGATGGCGTGCGGTCCGCCGGCCGGCGGATCCCGGTCTCGGTGAAGACTAGGATAGGGGACGCGAAGGATGCGCTCGCGGAGTGGCTCCCATACCTCTTGGAGACGGAGCCGGCGGCCGTGACCGTTCACGCCCGCACGCGCAAAGAGATGTCGAAAGTCCCGGCGCGGTGGGAGCTCGTCAGCGAGGCAGTCGAGATTCGGGATCGGTTAGGGTCAAAAACGCTCATCATCGGGAACGGGGACGTGAGAAGTGTCGATGAGGGGATGGAGAAAGCACGCGAATCAGGTGCGGACGGCGTGATGGTCGGACGGGGAATATTCGGGAACCCGTGGTTGTTTTCCGGTTTGCGTCGCAAACCCGAAAACAGTCCCGAGCTTGTCGAGGGATTACCTTCAGCTCAAGAACGTCTCCGCATCCTTGTGGAACATGCAACGTTATTTAGGGAATTGTATATGAATCCTTCGACGGGCTCAGGGTCGCATCATATCAAATCTTTTGATGTGATGCGGAAGCACTTCAAGGCATACGTGAACGGATTCCCGGGTGCGGCCGAACTCCGCGCGGAACTGATGAAAACCATGGATTCACGCGGCGTTTCGGTGACTATTGACAAATATATAGGAAATGGTGTATAATTACATTCAGAGTTAGGATTTTTCATTCACAACCTTATAGGAGAAGACTGCTATGAAACAGCAGAGTTTTTTGTTGATCATTCTCGCCACCATCGTGGTTGGAATCGCGGTCGCGATAGGTATCACGCTTTTCGGCGATGCTGCGGATCCGCAATCTGTTGGTGGCGGAGAGCTTCGCCAAAACCTCGATTCGCTGCGAGCCGAGCTCAAAGCGGTCAAAGAGGGCGATTTTCTTGTATTTAAGGGGCAGTTAGTATGTGTCCGGGAGAATCGTTTCCGTGAAGACATAAATGGATTTCTCTATGTTTATCCAGTTCAGGGAGCGAACATTATGGTGTACCCTGGTGTCGATGTGCAATTGCGACAGATAGGGAAAATCTACCGCTATACAAAGCAGCCTGGCGAGGTATGCGGGGATGTAAGCCCCGCTTGGGCGCAGGCGGCATACCGCTTTCTCATCAATTGATCATACGCCCCGACCGCAACCACGCGGCCGGGGCACTCTTTTTTCCGCCCTCCTCCTATAATTCTTTCTGCTTCTCGATATCGGCGAGAAATTTTTTCACGTGCGCGATGCTCTCGTCATCGAGTACAGAAAGCGGCGTTGCGTTGGGGTTTAGCTTCTTGAGCTCCGCAAGCTTCTGCTTCAGTTCCTTCCCATCAACCGTGTCGCTCTTCGAAAGGAAGACGTACTCGGGCCGCTCGAGGAGCGCGGGGTTGTGCGCCTTAATCTCCGCGCGCACGATGCGGTAGTTCCGCGCGGGGTCCGGTTCGTCAGCCGGGACGAGGTGGAAGAGGACGCGCGTGCGCTCGATATGGCGCAGGAACCTCACGCCGAGACCCTTCCCTTGCGACGCGCCCTCGATGAGGCCGGGGATATCCGCGAGGATGAGTTCGTAGTAGGCGCCGAGGTTCGGCTCGAGCGTGGTGAAGGGGTAGTTCGCGACCTTCGCCTTCGCGCGGGTGAGCTCGTTTAAGAGCGACGATTTTCCGGCGTTCGGGAGGCCGATGAGTCCCACGTCCGCGATGAGCTTGAGCTCGAGCCGGAGCGTACACTCCTCGCCGGGAAGCCCCCGCTGGAATTCGCGCGGCGAGGTGTTCGTCGATGACCGGAAGTGGAAGTTCCCCTTTCCGCCCTTCCCGCCGTGCGCGACCTCCACGCGCTCGCCGATCTTTACGATCTCACGGTCTTCCCCCGTCGTGAGGTTGTGAACCACGGTGCCGATGGGAACCCGCACGAGGTGGTCTTTCCCGGTCTTGCCGTCTACAAATTGCCCGCGCCCGTCCCCTCCATCCTCTGCGACAACTTCTTTCTTGAAGCGGAAGTGGTTCAGAAGCGAGAGATCTGACGAGCCCTCGAACCACACTGAGCCGCCCGCGCCGCCGGATCCACCGGCGGGTCCCAATGAGAGGAGGTTCTTATTGAATGCCGACGCGCCCTTCCCGCCAGCACCTGCGCGCACACGGATCGTCACATCGTCAATCAGCATCGTTCTTTTTATTGTACGGCATCGGCGGGGAATCTGGTAGAATGGTGGTGATAGTATGAATCAAAGCGGTTCAGTCATCCTCCTTGCGCTTGTTGCCGGAGTGGTTGCGGCTGGGGCCGGCATCGGGGCGCGGTACCTTGCGGAGCAATTGGGCGCGGCCTCACACTCACCACTCTTCGATCTGAACCCCGCCTGCGCGGCGGCGGGCGACTGCATGGCGCTCGAGTGCGGTGGCAGATCGTTCATCGTTTCGAGCGGCATTGCGTTCGATGCGGTTCAGCGGATAGCCGCGGCGTGGTGTGGCGGGGCAACGGTTACCGGAAAGCAGGGCGGCGTGCAATGCAGCGCCTACCGCCGATGCATTTTAGGAACAGACGGGCGCGCCCCGTCTGCCGCCGTTGACCTTTCGTCGCTTGCCGACCTCGAGATCGTCTCTCATGAGGTGTACCCGAATATTGCCTCCGCGTTCTTTGTGTGGCGGACGAATGTGCCGACGAACTCGCGCGTCGTGGTGAGCAGAGAGGAAACGATTATTGAAACGCTCGAGTCTCTCTCTGGGTTCTCGACTGACCACCGCGCGGAGGCGCGGGGATTCGAGAGCGACACCCTCTATCGGTACCGCATTGAGGCAAGCTTTCAGCGCGGAACAGTAGTCAGAGTGGAAGGCACATTCCGCGTCTTACCGGTTCCTCCACTGAACCGATGATGCACTTGCCCGCTCTTGTTCAGAATGGTCACCGTCGCGCTCATTCGAGCGCGTCACGGGGGGGGTTTTAGTTAGCCGAGGCCCTGAATTTTTTAGTGGGGAAGTCTTTACTTGAGGCGGCGCCCAAACTAGGGGGCGCTAACATGCAAC
>CAYHFV010000030.1:7835-9241 GCA_964356055.1 uncultured Candidatus Saccharibacteria bacterium | reverse complement strand
GTACTCGAGCCCCACGTCCGCGAGGAAGGTGAGGCGCGACCGGATCTCCCGGAGCGGCACCTCGGTGATCTCCCGGAATGCCTCGTCACCTCGTCCGCCAAATCCGCCGGCTGGCGGAGGCGGAGCGAGTGTCGCAAAGAACGCCTGCGCTTCGGAGATCGGCGAAGCGGTCACCTGTGCGATGTTCTTGCCGGAGACGAGCACGGAGAGCGCCTCCTCCTTCAGCCGGCGGCCCTTGCACGCGGAGCAGAGCTTCTCGGACCAGATACTCTCCACGCCGAGCCCGTTGCAGGCGGGACAGGCGCCGAAGGGACTGTTGAACGAAAAAAGGCGCGGCTCGATTTCGGGGAATGAGAATCCGTCGTGCGGGCAGGTGAACTTCGCGGAGAGCGAGAGCTCCGTGTCCGTGATGATGGTGACAACGTCGCCTCCGTACTTGAGCGCCGATTCGATGGATTCCGCGAGTCGTAGCCGGTTGTCTTTATTCCGAAAATCGAGGCCGGCCGGGATGCGGTCCACGACGAGGTCAATGGTGTGAGTCTTGTACCGCGAGAGTTCAATGCGTTCCCGGAGCGAGAGGAACTTCCCGTCAATGCGTGCCTCGCTAAACCCAGCGTTCAGGAAATCGTAGAGCAGCTGGTAGTACTCTCCTTTCCGGCCGCGGACGACGGGAGCGAGGACCACCAGGTTTTTCTCGCCGATATTCTTCTTTGAGATCTGGATGGCGACGTCCACGATCTCCTCGTTCGTCATCCGTTTGATCTCCCGCCCGCACTTCGGGCAGAAGGGGGTCCCCGCGCGCGCGAAAAGGACGCGGAGATAGTCATAGATCTCCGTGATAGTGGCGACGGTCGAGCGCGGGTTCGCGGAGTGACTCTTTTGGTCGATCGAGATGGCGGGCGAGAGCCCCTCGATTTCGTCCACGTCCGGTTTGTCGAGCCGGCCTAAAAACTGCCGCGCGTAGGCGGAGAGGGACTCGATGTAGCGGCGCTGACCCTCAGCGAAGATAGTGTCAAAGGCGAGCGAGGACTTGCCGGACCCCGAGAGGCCGGTCATCACAATCATCTTCCCCCGCGGCAGATCGAGGTTGACGTTCTTTAAGTTATGTTCCCGCGCTCCCCGTATACGAATAAAATCATTCATACTGGGTAGCCACTAGCGACTAGCCAATAGCCACTAGAAACATATGTGTACACGCAACGTGCCCCGAGGTTCGGTTCCTAGGGGGTACGAAGACGAGTATAGCGGTTCTACGGGCAGCGTCAAACAAAAAACGCGGGCCACCTTAGGTGTCCACGTTTATCGCGAACGAGACGATACAGAGAGCTTTCGCATACCTGGTTCACCTTGTATTCGCTTCAAGCATTTTTCCGATGAATGCGATTCGGGATTCTTTAGTTCAAGCA
>CAYHFV010000030.1:0-7825 GCA_964356055.1 uncultured Candidatus Saccharibacteria bacterium | reverse complement strand
GGCTATAACAGTTGTTTCAAAAGAAGTTGCAAGTAGAGAACTTTTGAAAGTTTTTGATATTGTGAAGGGCGCAAAATCGTTGCCCGAGTGGTGCAGTAATGATCTCATTCTTGCAGCACAGAAACACCCTGTCGGTTCGCTCAACCAGCGACCAAAGTACAAAGTCTTCCTCGAGCGGCTTCCCGCAAATATAACAGTACCAGTCCCTCTTACGTGACATCTCCCGCTTCTCCATGCGTTCTTTCCTGTTGAGATAAAAAAACTATCAAAAGGGTAGCGCTAGCGAACTGAAAACGCAAACATTCTAGAAAAGCATGAGCAACACGAATGCTGCGGCGAGTAGGACGCGGTACCAGCCGAAGGCGGTGAAGGTGTGAGATTGGATAAAGCGCAATAGCCACTTAACGGCAAGCAGGGCAACGATAAACGAAACAACAAAACCAACAATCAGAACGCCGAAATCCGCCGAGGCGAATGATCCCGCGGACTTATACAAATCCAACGCGGTCGCGGCGAGCATCGTGGGCACCGCAAGGAGGAACGAGAACTCCACGATGGTCTTGCGCTTGAGCCCAACGAGGAGGCCGCCTACGATGGTTGCCGCGGCGCGCGAGACGCCCGGAACAACCGCGACGGCTTGGAAGACGCCGATCAAGGCCGCCTGCAGGTACGAAATTTCATCAAGAGACGAGTGACCAGAGACGAGAGACGAGCTCTCTTTGTGCCAGCGCTCGAAGAGAATGATGGCAATGCCGCCAACCGCGAGCGCGCCGACGACCACCCCGGTACTCTCGAGCAGGAATGCTTTAATGATGGGGTAGAGCAGAAATCCGATGGCCGCGGTCGGAATGAAAGCGACCGCGATGCGCTTCATCACCTCCCACCGGACGAGGAGTTCCCGCCAATATAAAACGACGACCGAAAGGATGGCGCCGAGCTGGATGGCGATCTCGAACGACTTCAGGAACTCCGTCGGCGGAAGCCCAAGAAAATTCGACGCCAAGATGAGGTGTCCTGTCGAGGAGATGGGAAGGAATTCCGTGACGCCTTCAACGACGCCCAGAACGAGCGCGTGCAGAAAATTCATTTAGGAGAGGAGCTTCTTGACCGCGGAGACGATGTCCGTTTGTTTTACCTCAGTCTGCGTGCGCTTGGCCATATCCTTCACCTGCGCCACAGGCGGTTGTTTCCCTGCTTCATCGGAACCAATAATCACCGCAATTGGATATTTCTGCGCGGATGCATATGCAAGCTGATCTTTAAGCGAGCCTTGGTTATCAAAACAAAGATTCGTGGGGATTTTTGCGCGGCGTAAATCCATTGCAGCCCTCATTCTTTGTTCTTTGACATCAGAGCCACCTTCGAAATTCAGCACGCAAACACGAACTTTTGTCGTGCTCTTTTTTCTCTTCCCGAGTTTCTCTATCGCAGTAAATAACCTATCCACCCCAACAGAGGCGCCAACCGCTTTAACCAGCTGCGAACTGAACTTAGAAACTAGGCTGTCATAGCGCCCCCCTGAGAAAACGCTCCCAATCTCGGGAAATTTGGTAAGAACCGTCTCGAACACGATGCCGGTGTAGTACCCCAAACCCCGCGCGACCGAAAAATCGAACTCATATGAGTTTTTCGGAATTCCGGCTGCTGGCAATAGAAAAAGTTTTAATGTTTTAAGTTCTCTGTCATCAAAATCCTGCCTCCGGATAAATTCCTTAATATCATCAATCTGCCCCTTTTTAAGGTTCAGCTTGTTCATTTCTACCTTAACCCTATCCCAACCAATCTTATCGAGTTTATCGAGTGCACGGAGCACTTCTGGAAGTTTTTCTGTATTGAACCCCGCAATACCCGGTAATTGATTTAGAATTCTTCGATCGCTGATTTTTATAAGAAAGTCACCATCTTTGAATCTAAGCGCTTTCATTGTCTCGTACATGAGTGCAATAATCTCCGCATCTGCCATAACATCAGAGGAACCTACAATATCCGCATCGGCTTGAATAAATTCTTTACTCCGGCCGGCTTGCTGCCGTTCTCCTCGCCATACTTTTCCTATTTCATACCGTTTGAATGGCAATTTAATTTTCTCTCGGTTACCCGCAACGAAACGCGCTAAAGGAACTGTTAAATCAAAACGGAGCGACAACTCATCCTTCACATTTCCTGAATCACCACGCGTCGCAGGATTTAATCGGTAGGTTAACTTATCTGCTTCCTCGCCTTCCGAAAGTATCACCTTTGTTAATTGAACCGACGATGTTTCGAGCGGCACAAACCCGAACCGCTCGAAGACGGATTTTATCGTCTCGAGCATCTTCTGCCGCGGGATCATGTCCTCGGGAAGGTAGTCCCGGAACCCCCCGGCGAGTTCAGGTTTGATGTATGTGCCTTTTGCCATACGCCTCAATTGTACCTCACGCTGCACGCAATTCCAAACGTAACACAATTTGCGATCGTCAAAAGTGTTACATCTCACTACGCCTTATACTATTTCTGATTCCCTAGCCTCAAAGAATTTCATAAACGGGATAAGCCGCAATTCCTCAAGCGATCGTATGAACGATTTCGGCAGCGGGGCAGGGCCGAACCAGACGCTCTTCTGTAGCATCGTAAATCCGAGAACTCCAAGCTCGAGGCGAAGCCAATTTCGCTTTCGTCGGTATCGTTCAGGGATATCGAACGCGATTATCATTCGCTTTTCGGTTCTCTGTTTCCTCAACATCCGTGTATGAGCAGGTAAAACATTCTTCAGGTACATGAGCCCCCGGCGAGTAATGCGCCACAATCCACTGTCGTTCACCACAAGCCCTTGCCCCTGCAACCGGTGCAGTGTGGTACGGGTTTTCGCGATTTCATTCGGCTGAGAAGCAGAAAACAGTTTTCCACTCGTAGGGTATCCGAGCACACGTCGACGCATCAGTCGGTAGCCACCGCTGTAGCTCGATAAGATGAGGAGTAGATCGGAAGCAAAACTCATGGGTATAGTATGCTTGCTGCACTCGATCCTAATAAGTATAACACTTTTGACGATCGTCAAAAGTGTTATATTAACGTTATACCGTGCGATATACTATGTGACCAACGAATTTGCAAGGTCGCGGCGGGCTCGTTTTGCTCCACGGGATGACAGCCATTCACTTTTTCTTTGCCTTCTTTGTTAACTCCTTAATCTCATCGCGGAGTATTGCTGCGACTTCAAAGTTCAGCTCCTCGGCGGCGGTGCGCATCTCCGTCTCCTTCTCCTTGATGAGCTTTTCGATGCCGCCCTTCGACCGGGGAACAACTTTGAGCTCGATCGACGCCGCGCCCTCCACCTCGGGGAGAATGTCCTTGATAGGTTTCACGACCGTCGTCGGAATAATGCCGTGCTTTTCGTTATGGACTAACTGCATCTTCCGGCGCCGCTCGGTCTCGGAGACGGCGCGTTTCAGCGACCCCGTCACCGTGTCCGCGTACATGAGCACCTCGCCACGGATATTGCGTGCCGCGCGACCGATGGTCTGGATGAGGGAGGTTTCGCTTCGCAGGAACCCTTCTTTGTCAGCATCGAGGATCGCGACGAGCGAAACTTCGGGGAGATCGAGCCCCTCGCGCAGGAGGTTTACGCCGACCAGGACGTCAATATCCCCCCTCCGGAGCTTCGTCAAGATCCTGATGCGGTCGAGCGTCTTCACGTCGCTGTGGAGGTACGCCACCTTGTATTTCTTCTCCTCGAGATACCGCGCGAGGTCCTCCGCCATCCGTTTCGTGAGGGTCGTCACGAGCACCCGCTCCTTGGCGCTCACCCGCTCCGTGATGCGCGGAATGAGGTCGTCCACCTGCCCGCGGGCGGGGCGAAGCGTGACCGCAGGATCCACGAGACCGGTCGGGCGAATCACCTGCTCGATGATTCCCGATGTTCCAGTCGGGACTCCGACCCCACGGCGTCGGAGCTGCTCCACCGCTTCCTTACTCTTCCTTCGCTCGTACGCCGCGGGTGTCGCCGAAGTGAAAATGACCTGTCCCACGCGTTTTTCGAACTCGGGGAACTTCAGCGGGCGGTTGTCGGCGGCGGAAGGCAGGCGGAATCCGTACTCCACAAGCGTTTTCTTGCGCGAGGCGTCACCGTGGTACATCCCCTCGATCTGCGGGACCGTCACGTGCGATTCGTCAATGACGGTCAAAAAGTCAGCTTCGCCCGGCCCAAAGCTTCGCATTGAGGCGGGCCCGTCTGAATGTCCTTCGGGCTTTCGGCGGGGGAAGTAGTCGAGAAGCGTTTCCGGTGGCTCCCCCGCCGCGCGCCCCGAAAGGTGGCGCGAGTAGTTCTCAATGCCGTTGCAGTAGCCGATCTCCTCGATCATCGCAAGGTCGAACTTCGTCCGCCGCTCGAGCCGCTCCGCCTCAAGGAACTTTTTCTCCCGCTCAAAATATTTCAGCCGCTCCGCGAGCTCCTTTCGTATCGCCTCAATGGCGCGTGTCCGCTCCTCGGGCGGCGTGATGAAGTGCTTCGCGGGCGCAAAGACGACCTCGGGCACGGTCGCGGTCTCGCCGGGGATGAACCCGCGGACGGGGTCGACTTCGTATATCTTCCAAATGACGCCGCTCTTAAGTTCGAGTGTGTAGATGACCTCGCGGTCCGGCGGCATGATCTCCCACTGCTCGCCGCGAAGCCGGAAGGTCCCGCGCTTCAGGTCGGAGGTGGTGCGCGTGAACTGTAGTTGGATGAGCTTCCGCGAGAACGCCGCGCGGTCGAGCTTCTCGCCCGGCTTCAGTCGGAAAATGTTCTCCGCATAGACCTCCGGGGCACCCAAACCGTAGATACAGGAGACCGAGGCGACCACGATCGTGTCCCGCCGCGTGAGGAGTGCAGTCGTCGCCGCATGGCGCAATTTATCAATCTCGTCGTTGATCATCGCCTCTTTGTCAATGTACGTATCCGACGAGGGAAGGTACGCCTCCGGCTGGTAGTAGTCGTAGTACGAGACGAAGTAATGCACCGAATTCTTCGGGAAGAGACCGCGCAATTCGTTACAGAGCTGGGCGGCGAGCGTCTTGTTGTGCGCGATGACAAGCGTCGGTTTCTGCACCCGCTCAATCACGTTCGCCACCGTGAACGTCTTCCCCGACCCCGTGACCCCGAGGAGTGTCTGGTGCGACATCCCTGCCGCGAGCCCTTTCGTGAGCGCCTCAATCGCCTTCGGTTGATCTCCTGCGGGACGGAATTTGGAAACTAGTTCGAAGTTAGACATAAGTAAAGCTGGCCTGCCTCGTCACCAAACGAACAGTATTCGTATCACCTTCCCGGCGGGAGCCGCAGGAAGCACTGTTCGTTTTGGTGCGGGGTCGCCTGCCGGTTTGAATTTAGATTCGAGCGTGAACTCCATCGCTTCCACACTACCACGAAATTCCGCCCGAACAAAAAACCGCCCGGAGGCGGTTATGTGGAGAACTCACAGAACGCGGCGGGAGCGAGAAGAATATAGACGAACCCGCACACCGATTTTCCTTCGAAGCAGCCCCTCACCCAATGCCGGAGCGCATTGCAACGGCTGGAGAGATCGCATTTCCGTTCAGGAAAATCGCTCGCCCAGATGTACACCTCGACATCCTTCGAATTTCTATCGAACGAATCGTTCTTGCGCACCTTAACTTCAATGTCCTCTGGAGTCAGGATTGCATCAGGATTCGACGGAGCGGTGAGCATCGCAGCGGTGTACGCCGGAAGCTCGTCGACTAACTTGAGAAACTTTCCGCTCAATTTGGGGTCATTGACCATGCGGAGCGAGTGAAAAACCAAAACGAGTGGCATTGCACCTCCATTAATTGTGATTGTACTGTCAATAATTATACATGGAAATACTTATTTGTCAATACCTCGACAAAAAGACCACCGTTCGGTGGTCAGTGCTTCTTCGGCCGTGCCGTCTTTTGTGGACGAACCGGTCGGTTATGGTTTTTGAGTTCCTCGAGCGTAAAGAGCTTCTGCGTCCAGAACGCTCCCTGCATAAACCCGAGCCAACGCATGAATTTTTCGCGCCGCCGTTCCTTGATGAAACCTTTCATCTCGAACGTCATCGCGTAGAGGTGCGAGAGCACCTCGGAGGCCGTTTTCGGTGCCCGGTCCTCCGGGAACTTCCTCGGCTTGACCTTCAATCGCCGAAAAATCGTCTGGTAAAAATCAATGACCGTCGCTACTTTTTTGAGCGTCATTGCCCGTTCCTTTTCCAGTTATAGATGATACTTCCCCCATTCTAGGCACGGTCGGCTATGATGTCAACGACCTTCGTTCGCGACGTCGCGCCGCGGACGATGGCGATCCAGGACCGCGCAACGCCGAAGTGCTCCGAAAGCGCCGCGATAACCGCCACATTTACCGCTCCCTCAACGGGGGATTCCACAACGGCGACGGTAAAATGAGTCGCATCCACACGCAGGACGCGTAGATGCCTTAACCTTGGCTTCATAACTCCGCATCGCCCGTGTACACGGAAAGAGTCCTCGGCCCTAGTGCCGGTTTTTTTCTTCTTCAGAATTTCACCTACTCTAGGAACTCCTGCGGTCGCAGGAGTTCCTAGAGTAGAGATTTTCATACCGTTGAACGGATGTTCTCATTGGGGGGTATCCGCGGGTGCGGTCCGGGATTCAGCGAGACACTGTGTGAGCGCCGCAGTTGGCGTCCATCCGCACTGGCCGGAGGGTTGGCGCTCGCAAGTCGAGTGCTTGCCGTAGCACGCGTACGCGGGGGTCCACTCACACGTCGTTACTACCTCGCGGTCGGCGCATACCTGGCCGGAACATCCGGTCACGAGGCATCCACCAGCCGCCCGCGAGCTTTTCGCCGGCGGATAGAGAGCGGGGTCGATTGTCCGCTCGAAACACGAACGGCCGACCCCATGCCACCAGACACCCTCCTCGTACGTGACACCACCAACGGGACGAGGCACGCTCATCGCGGTGGGATTGTCTTTCTCCCGAACGCTGGGAAGCGTAAACGTCGCACAGAGTTCGAACGTGCGTTCCGTTCCGCCCGTGTACTCGTACGCTACGCCGGTCTCGGGATCGGTCGGAACCAGGAACCCTCCGATCTCATCACGGAGGTCGTCGGGAGTCGCGGGGAGTTCCCCGTTCCGCTGCCAGTAGGTCACCACCTGCGATTGAATGAGCGAAAGGTCGCTTATCCGTCGTTCATCGAACTGTCGATCCCGCTCTCGCGTCGGCGACCCCACGACGAAGAACCCTGCGACGACCGCGACCGCGACCGCACCGGTGACCGCATACACAAAATATTTCATCCCTTGTTCCGAAAGCATAGAGGTGATTGCTGCGCGGTCCGCTTCACTCGCCGCCCCGCTTCTTCAGGTCCCACAGGTAGTAGTAGAACACCGCTCCGGCGATCGCGAGCACCACGAGCGCCTTGAGCGAGAAACGGACGGTGAGCTCGCCGCCCAGGAATTCGTTCACGAGCGCAATGAGGTCGCCGATCATGACGAGCGCGGCGATGAACAGCGTGAGGTAGACGAGCCACTTTCGGATGCGCAGGTCGCGTTTTTCGGGGTTCGCCGCATACCCGCGGTTCAGATATCGAACGGTCAAAAGATAGACGGGGAAGGCGACGACGAGGGACGCGATCGAGAACCGCACCGCCTGGCGGATGCTCTGCGTCGCCCAGTACCCGCTCTCCCGGAGCGCGTCGGGAAATCCGAGATTCACGAACTGGAAGAGGAGCGTTCCGAACGCGACCGCCGAAAGGTAGAGCGCCACGATCATGAGGAGGTGCGTAAACACGTCCTTCGGTGATGCCTTAGAACGCGGAGGGATGTTCGGTGCTGTCATATCCATAGTCCCC